>DDEI01000016.1:0-10590 GCA_002336675.1 Flavobacteriales bacterium UBA1958
CCTATTTGCTGTGGGTCATAGCTAACCTCTTCTCCCTCATCCCCGAAAAACCCGAATTCTCTGCTCCCTGTTTTAGGTCTATACCTAAATCCAATGGATGGAGTAATTGTATGTCTTATAGCTTTTATGTTTTTTCCATTTCTAAAAATAAATGTACCGAAAGCCTTGGTAGTAGCATTAACAGACGCATTCCAGTTATACGAGGCATCTAACCCTGTAATCGTATCTTCCTGTGCTATTAAATTTTCCTGGTCATAAGTAAGCCGCAATGTTTCTCTATAAATATTCGAGCTAAATCCTAAAGATGGATTAATACTAAATACTCCCGCTTTTATACTGGTAGAAGCACTAAACTGATTTCTGAGGCCGGAGTTAAAATCATTGGCTACTGCGCCCAAGGCATTCAGTCGAATATCTTGTTCTCTTAAAGTCGCTCTGTTTTCGTAATTTCCAGTGTAGGTTAGCCCGAACCCTTGAAGTGCCTGCCCTAAAGTTCCTCTAGTTTTGGACTGCTTAGATTTAAAAGGATAAATTCTATTGGTCTGAAAACTCAACTGCGGAAGAGTAAAAGAAACTATTCTTGTATTAGTGTTTTGAGAATGTCTAGCGCTGGCAGTTAAAGTAGCTGGTATTTTTCCATTGAAAAAACTAAGCCCACTTCTAGTAACAGATACACTAGAACTAAAGGTATTGGCCAAATAATTATCCTGACTAGAGTTGAAATTATTTCTAAAGTTAGAACTAGTTCCAGCGTTTACACTAGCAGAAAACCTCAAGTTAGGACGAGCTTTAGAATCTAATGTATGGCTCCAACTCACAAAAAAGTCAGTGTTTTCTGAGTAATTATTCAGCTCTTTAAAACCATTCTTAATCTTAGAAAAGGTAACATTAAAACGCCCATTGTACCTATACTTCTTCTTATAAGCTGTTACATTTTTTAACGCCCAACTACCTCTGGTATATACATCTGCAAGAACTCTCGTATCGACATACTCACTTATGGGATAATAATATCCAAAGTCTCTAAAAAAGTATCCCAGACTTTCTGCGTTTCCATAGGACGGAACTATTATTCCTTTACTTCTCTCTGCACTGTTTGGAAACCAACCAAATGGAAGAGCCAAAGGCGTAGGAATTTTTCTGAACTTCAGAACTACCGGGCCAGACACTATTTTACTACCTTTTTCATTTTTCACAAGTGCTGCTTTTTTCACATGAAAATGAAAATGCGGATTAGGCTTGTCGCAAGTGGTAATCTTGGTTTTCCCTAAATATATCTTCTCAGCACTACGCCTTTTTGTGTGGGCAGAATGCAGATAAAACTCGCCATTTTGAGTTACCACATTACTGATATAAGCTTTTTCGTTTGAGAAGTTGAAACTCATAGAGTCAGGCTTATAAGTATCACTCCCCTGCTTAAAAACAGGATTCCCTTTAAGCACACCTAAACTATCTGGCAAACCCTTCGCGCTGACGACACTAGAAGCAAAATCATAAGAAATAAAATCCGAAGTCAATTCTATATCATCATACTTAATGACAGCTGTGCCATAAAGCAGCACTCTATTGTTTCTGGCATCAAATATGATTGAATCATTAGCATCATAGAAAATAGGATACTGTAAATCCGAACTAAGCGTATCTAGCGTAACCGCTGTACTATCTATAACTATTAGTTCGTTATTAAGAGAGTCAGTCAATTCTAAGGTTTGAGATTGAACCAAATTCGACCCTACGAGAAGACCGCAAAGAATGAACAGCTTCTTCGTTATAAACTCGTAATATGGATACCTTCCTAACATGTATGACTGGTAAATTTGTGTAAGCTACCAAAAGTGCCTGCAAAGCTATATAAACAAGATTTAAACACATTAGTCATGAGTGCTTTTCTGAACAATTCACACTGGAGTAAACGTATACTTCTTGGAATTCTTGCCTCGGCAGTAATTCTAATGTCATATACTTCTTCACCATACTCCTCTGGCAATACAGTGAAAGTAGTGGTTATAGATGCTGGTCATGGAGGAAAAGATTCTGGTAATCTAGGCACTCAAACCAAGAAAAAAACTGAAAAAGATATTTCTTTAGATGTTGCGTTGCAATTAGGTCAGTTCATCAAAGACAATCATCAAGATGTTCAGGTTATCTACACTAGAAGCACGGATAAATTCTTAGAATTAAGAGAAAGAGTTTCAATAGCTAATAAAGCCCAAGCTGATTTGTTTATATCAGTGCATTGCAACGCTGCCAGCCCTGCCGCGTTTGGAACAGAAACATTCGTAATGGGAATGCATAAATCTGAAGCAAGTTTACAAACAGCCATTAGAGAAAACCAATCCATCTTTTTAGAAGATAACTACGAAGAAAATTATAAAGGATTCGATCCAAAAGACCCTGACACGTATATTAAACTTTCTATGAGACAAAATGTGTTTCTGAATCAAAGTTTAAACCTTTCTAAGAAAATACAAGATCAGTTTAGAGATCGAGTTAAAAGAAGAGATCGAGGAGTTAAACAAGCTGGATATTATGTTATTTCATATACAACGATGCCTAGTTGTTTGGTTGAACTTGGGTTCTTGACAAATAAAGAAGAAGAAAATTTCTTGCATTCTACAAATGGCCAAGACTATATGGCTTCTGCTCTTTATCGAGCTTTTAGAGAATATAAAAGTGAGATTGAAGGAGTAAATTTGTCACAAGAAATTGTGAAATCAAAAGCGAAAATACCCACTATTAAAACAGTATTGGAAAATTCTAAAGAGACAAAAAAAGAAAAAAAGAAAAAGAAAAAAAACACCAGTGAAGGAGAGGTTACGGGATTAAATTACAGAATACAACTCTCTACTAGTCGTCAACCTGTGGAGATAAAACCAGAGAACTTTAAAGGTCTTACAGAGGTGGATGAGTATATTAGCAACGGGCTTTATAAGTACACCACAGGGATATCCTATAATTACAAGACAGCCAGGGTATTACAGGCAGAAATTAGAGATTTAGGGTATGAAGGTGCTTTTATTATAGCTTTTAACGGAAATAAACGCCTAGACTTGAAAGATGCTCTAGGAATGGAAAAAAAATAAATGTCTAAAGAAGTTAAAATAGGATTAGTCGTGCTCTTAGCCTTAATAGGCGGAATCTGGGGAATGAACTATTTAAAAGGAGTGAATCTATTCACTTCTGGTGAAACAGAGTATTACTCAATTTATAAAAACACGGCTGGTTTAGCAGTAAGCAGCTCTGTAGTTTACCAAGGAAATAAAGTAGGGCGAGTTAAAAAAATAGCATTATATGTAGACTCTATAAATGATTCACAAGCTGGATGGCGAATAGAATTCACAGTAGACAACCCAGATCTTTTTATTCCTCATAACACTATAGCAGAAATAGGCGGAAGTATCTTAAGCTCTAAAGTTATAGAGCTTAAGTTAGGAGACTCCATGAAACATGCTGAAGAGGGAAGTATGCTAGAGGCGTCTATCCAACAAGATATAGCAGAGCAAGTAACCGCAGAGCTAGAGCCGCTTAAGCAAAGCATAGAGAAATTAGTAGGAAGTGTAGACAAAGTAGTGCTAAGTGTAAGCGCCATTTTCGAAGATGATGCCACACAGGGTCTTCCTCTTATTTTCGAGTCTATACAGAGATCCATGAGTACGTTAGAAGCTACTTTCAATAGAGTGGACGGTATGGTAGAAGAAAACAGAGATGTTTTCGGAGCAGTTATGTCAAATGTAGAAGACATTACGGGAACCTTCAAAGAGAATAGCGGTGCACTAGATACTATTATTAGCAATTTCGCTAATATTTCTGACACGCTGGCTCAAATAGAATTTGCCTCCATTATTTACGGTATAAATCAAACCATGGGCGAACTCGCAGAAATTACTGACAAAATTAATAATGGAGATGGTTCTTTAGCTCAAGTCTTAAACTCAGACTCATTAATCGTAGAAATAGAACAGACGAACCAAGAGTTACAGTACCTATTAAATGACATTTACACCAACCCTAAAAAGTACCTAGGCTTTTCTGTTATTGGAAGAAAAGACAGAAATGGCTTCTCCGCGAGAGAGGAAGAACGAATTCTTGAATTAATCAAAGAAGAAAAATAGCCTAGACCTATGATTCCACAAATCATATTTACACTTCTGTTTCTAACTGGCACAGGTATCTTCGCCTTTAAGATAAAAAAGATTAGAAGAAATATATTTCTAGGTAAACCGCTAGAGATTAAAGACAATAAGGCTGAAAGATGGAAAACTATGGCTAAGGTAGCTATGGGACAGTCTAAAATGGTTGTCAGACCTGTAGCAGGATTCTTCCATATATTGATTTATGTCGGATTCGTCCTAATTAATATTGAAGTTTTAGAAATAATCATAGATGGACTTACCGGAGAGCACAGATTCTTCGCTCCTTATCTAGGTAGCTTCTATAATTTCTTGATCGGCTTTTTCGAAATTCTCGCTTTACTGGTAGTTGTAGCCTGTTTCGTTTTTCTGTATAGAAGGAATATTAGTTCTATAAGAAGATTCAAAATGCCAGAAATGAAAGGCTGGCCTAAACTAGATGGAAATCTCATCTTGGTAGTAGAGGTAGTACTTATGGGAGCGTTACTAAAAATGAACGCTTGTGACCAGATTCTTCAACTAAGAGGTGCAGACCATTATATGGTGGCGGGGTCCTTCCCTATTAGTCAGTTTTTAGTTCCTTTCTTTGACGGGTTTGAAACAGGAACACTTATCACTTTTGAAAGAATCTTTTGGTGGGCACACATTACAGGAATATTGATATTCTTAAACTACGTCCCTTACTCCAAGCATTTCCACATTATACTGGCCTTCCCTAATACCTACTACTCTAATCTGAAGCCGAAAGGCCAGCTAAACAATATGGCTGCAGTGAAGAAAGAAGTGGATTTAATGATGGGCGGAGACCCTTTTGCAACACCAGAAACGACAGTAGACGACGGTCCACCAGAAAGATTTGGTGTTAAAGATGTAACTGATCTTAACTGGAAAAATTTATTAGACGCATACAGTTGTACAGAATGCGGAAGATGTACAGATAACTGTCCCGCGAATCAAACCGGAAAACTCCTTTCTCCCAGAAAAGTGATGATGGACACAAGGGATAGAATAGAAGAAGTGGGTAAAAATATAGATAAAGCAGGAAAACCTGTAGAAGACGGAATATCTCTGCTCGGAAACTATATAACAGAGGAAGAACTATGGGCGTGTACCACGTGTAACGCATGTGTAGATGCCTGCCCTTTGAATATAGACCCACTAAATATCATCATGAATATGAGAAGGTATTTAATAATGGAGGAGTCTAAGTCGCCAGACAGCGTTACCTCTATGTTTAACAATGTAGAAAACAACGGTGCTCCTTGGGCATTTCCTGCTGCAGATAGAGGAAAGTGGATTGATGAATTGAATTAAAAGAGAAAAGAAAATGAGTACTCCTATACACGTGCCTACTATGGCTCAAATGATAGCATCTGGTGAAGTCCCTGAAGTATTGTTTTGGGTAGGATGTTCTGGAAGTTTTGATGATAGAGCCAAAAGAATCACTAAAGCTATCGTTAAAATTCTAGCGAAAGCGAATGTGAAATTTGCCGTACTGGGTGCAGAAGAAAGCTGTTCAGGTGATCCTGCTAAAAGAGCCGGGAATGAATT
This sequence comes from Flavobacteriales bacterium UBA1958, assembly GCA_002336675.1. GTDB lineage: Bacteria > Bacteroidota > Bacteroidia > Flavobacteriales_D > Sanyastnellaceae > ASP10-05a. Next base: position 5,682 of record DDEI01000016.1, read on the forward strand.
TCTTTTCCAAATGCAAGCCGCACAGAATATTATGGTGCTTAACGGATACGATGTAAAGAAGATAGTTACAGGATGTCCGCATTGCTTTAACACCATTAAAAACGAATACCCAGAGTTAGGTGGAAACTACAATGTGATTCACCACACCCAGTTCATCAATGATTTGATCAAAGATGGCAAACTGGTCATAGCCGATGGAAAATCATTCAAAGGGAAGAAAATAACCTTCCATGACCCCTGTTATTTAGGGAGAGCTAATGACATCTATGAAGCACCCAGAGAAGCGCTTATGAAACTAGACGCTGAGTTGGTAGAAATGAAGCGTTGCAAAGCAAAAGGCCTATGCTGTGGTGCAGGTGGAGCTCAAATGTTCAAAGAAGCTGAGCCCGGAAACAAAGAGGTAAACGTAGAAAGAACTGAAGATGCGCTAGAAGCCAAAGCAGACATCATAGCCACAGGATGTCCATTCTGTAATACCATGATGACAGACGGTGTAAAGAACTTCAACAAAGAAGAAGAGGTAGAAGTTAAAGATATAGCTGAGCTAATAGCTGAAGCTGCAGATTTGATATAGTATTCTATTTAAAAAATTATTTCTTATTTTCTAATCTGACTCAAAAGACGTTTCTTGCACCTTATGCGGAAAATCCCACAAACTGGTCTTAAAGGGCTAAAAGAGAACTGGCAAAGTGATGTTTTAGCAGCACTCAGCGTGTCCTTCGTGGCTTTGCCTTTGGCCTTGGGAATTGCTTTGGCTTCTGGGGTTCCGCCTATGGCAGGTATTATAGCTGTGGTAGTCGGTGGAGTGGTTACTACTTTTTTCAGAGGAAGTCATTTAGCTATCAATGGTCCTGCAGCTGGATTGATTGCCATTATCGTTAGTTCGTTAGCCGCATGGGGAGATGACCCACAGCGCCTGAATTATGTACTGGCTGCCATAGTGGTTTCAGGATTGATTCAAGTTGTTTTAGGATTTTTAAAACTGGGTAAATTCGCGGAGTTTATTCACTCTTCAGTGATTAATGGAATCATGGCCGCCATTGGTATTATTATCTTTTCGCAGCAAATACATGTGGCTTTTATCGGAAAGAAATCTACTGTTGAAAAACCAATAGCACAACTCGTAGATTTCCTAACCCACCTAGACAACATCAATCCTTGGGTAGCTATAATCTCTATCTCTGGTTTACTCATTATGATATTCCAGTATAGAATAGGCTATAATTTATTCAAGTTTGTCCCCGCTCCTATGTGGGTTTTATTGATCTCGGTTCCCTTTGCCATAGCGTTTGGTTTCGTTAATCAAGACTCATCTGTGATGAATCTCTTTGGAAAATTTGCAGGAGACAATCTTTTAGTGAACGTCCCTACCAAGATTGAAGATCTCTTAATATTCCCAGATTTCTCGATGATAGGAACGAGCACCTTCTGGACTTCTGTGACAGGCATAACCATGATAGCTTCCATACAATCATTGGCTATGGGCAAAGCGGTAGATAAAATTGACCCATATAGAAGAAAAACCAATTTCGACAAAGATTTGGTTGCAGTAGGATTGAGTTCTGCCGTTTCAGGAATGCTAGGAGGTTTACCCATTATTACGGTAATAGTGAGAAGTACTGTAAATGTTCAGAATAACGCTAAAACAAAATGGTCTAACCTTTACCATGGAATTTTCATGACCATTTTAGTGATGGCCATTGTTCTTCCTCCCGCTCCTTACAAACTCCCTATTCCTTATGCAGCATTAGCTGTTATCTTAGTTTTTACAGGCTATAAACTAGCTTCACCGAAAGTATTCAAACAGGTTTTAGATCAAGGAATTGAGCAGTTCATTTTCTTCGCAGGAACTTTGTTTATTACGCTTTACAATGGTCTATTGGCTGGAATATTCGGAGGACTATTGATAACCGCTATTACGCACTTACTGCTGGCCAGAATTCCTACTCAACGCTTTATTCAAATGGTATTTAACTCTGGATCACTTCTGGTTCCAAAAGATGGTGGAGGGTATGAGCTTAAAATAAAAGGAATAGCCAACTTTTTAGGAGCCATTAAAATGAATAATCTGCTGAGTACAATACCTAAATCTGCAGATATAACTATTGACTTTTCTGAAGCCAGGTTAGTAGATTTATCTATTTTAGAAAAGGTTTACGAATTCCAAAAACTTCATTCAGAAAACGGTGGAAGAGTGAACATTCAAGGTCTTGAAAACCACATTTCTTCTACCAGTCATAAAATGGGACTGAAACTGCTTACAACCTCTGCTCATAGAATGACAAAGAGAGAAAAGAGTATAAAAGAAATAGCAGAGCAAATGAATTGGAATTATGAAACAGAACCAATTGGTCAAACAAAAGATTATCTGCCTTTTTACTTCTTTAAATCACGAGCGATTGAATTTAAGAGAAACTGTATTCGTAATGAACAAGGCGAAGTCTCACTAGAAATAACGGACCTTACTTTTGAGGAGGGAGCATACATGGCATACAGAGAATACACTTCTACTCTAGGCCTTATTAAGCTCCCTTTTAAAATTCCAAAATTCACCATTGAAAGAAAAGAATTTCTTGACAAATATTTAGATTTTTCTGCTCACAAAGACATTGACTATATTTCGTATTCAGGATTTTCTGAGGAATTTACTGTGCGAGTTGAAGATGTAGAAGCGACAAATAACTTCTTTACTAGCGATTTCATAGAATTCCTTCATCAAAGTGATATTACCCACATTGAATCTAGTGGAGAGGCTGTATTGATATTCCCTACCAACTTCAGACCTGCGCATATTCACGAGTATGCTAACATCATTCATCTGATGAAAGAAATGGAGTCTATAATTAAAAAGTCAAGCTAATTTTCCTGAGGCATATGTGTTGGAAAAAATTAACCTCAAAGTCAGACATTACAACACGAATCTTCTAACTTAGCCGAAGAATAATATTTAAGCAAAAATCATGGGTTTATTAGACGGTAAAGTAGCCATAATTACTGGAGGTTCCACAGGAATAGGAAAAGGAATAGCAGAGCATTTCATAGCTCAAGGAGCTAAGGTAGCATTCACATATATTTCATCTGATGACAGAGCTAAAGCGCTAGAAGAAGAATTAGCTGCAAAAGGAGGGGAATCTAAAGGATTTAAATCTGACGCTTCTAAATTTGATTCTGCTCAAGAATTAGCGGAAGATGTAATCACTCATTTCGGTAAAATAGACATATTAGTAAACAATGCCGGAATAACCAGAGATAATCTACTAATGAGAATGAGTGAAGAGCACTGGGATGAAATTATGGAGGTAAACCTTAAATCTTGCTTTAACCTAACTAAAGCGGTCATGCGTCCTATGTTAAAAGCTAGAGCTGGCTCTATTATTAATATGAGTTCTGTCGTAGGCTTAAAAGGAAATGCTGGTCAAGCTAATTACTCTGCCTCTAAAGCAGGTATCCTAGGTTTTACTAAGTCTGTTGCTTTAGAACTAGGCTCCAGAAACATAAGAGCTAACGCTATAGCTCCTGGATTTATAGAAACAGAAATGACTGATGCTTTAGATGAAAAAACCGTTCAAGAATGGAGAGATGGTATCCCTTTGAAAAGAGGTGGCACCCCAGAAGATGTAGCTAATTTAGCAGTTTTCTTAGCCTCAGACATGAGTGCTTACATCACAGGTCAAGTGATTAATATAGATGGCGGAATGCTTACTTAATACGTCTAGCGTAGCAATAGTTTAATCCTTTTGGAAATACTTATTCAATACCCTAATTGGTTCATCATCTTCTGCATATTGTTAGCAGTCATATTTACGAGTGCACTTTACCTAAAGGATAAGCTGACTAATGATTTTCATCCTTTAGTCAAGGTACTTTTAACTCTTTTTAGGTTCATAGCAATAGGCATTCTTGCATTCTTTCTTTTGGAACCCTTAGTTAAAAACACGTTTGTTGAAACAGAAAAACCAATAGTAGTAATAGCGCAAGATAATTCTGAGTCTATAAAAATTAAAGGTGACAGTATATTCTATAATCAGATATTTCCTTCTGCCTTAGCCAGCTTAACCAGTTCTTTAGAAGAGTCATTCGAAGTAGTTACATTTACTTTTGGCACTGACGTTAAAGACGGCTTAAATCTAGATTATTCAGAGAAACAAACTGATTACTCGTTACTTCTAGATGAAATATACGCCCGTTATTCGAACAGAAATCTAGGAGCTCTAATCATAGGGTCTGATGGAATATATACCAAAGGAAAAAATCCACTTTACTCAAATACTAAACTTAAGGCACCTATTTACACTATCGCTTTAGGCGATACCACCAAGTTTACAGACCTTTTAATTAAAGAAGTCGCACATAATAGACTTGCTTACCTAGGAAACAAATTCCCACTAGAAATTGCAGTAGCGGCCAATGCCCTCAAAGGTACTTCCACTAAATTATCTGTAAGTAAAAACGGCTCTATACTCTACACTCAAAATCTAGCTATCACAGGTGATGATTTCCTAGAAATAGTCCCTGTAATATTAGAAGCTAAATCTCCAGGAATACAGAAATACACCATTGAACTTACTCCTATTAATGGAGAAGTTACAGTATCCAATAATAGGCAAGATATCTACATAGACATACTGGACAGCCACCAAAAAATCGCCATTATATCAGCTACACCGCACCCTGACATTAAAGCACTTAACCAGGCTATTTCTTCAAATGAAAATTATGAAGTAGACGTTTTTCTAGAAGCTGAGTTTCAAAAAAATATTTCTGACTATAATCTGGTTATATTCCATCAGCTTCCCTCTAAAGGAGGAAATAAAAAGCTGATAGATGAAACTATAAAAAGGAAAATTCCCTCACTATTTATCTGGGGAACACAAACCAACTTCGATTCATTTAATGGTTTAAATCTAGG
>DDEI01000016.1:10971-44433 GCA_002336675.1 Flavobacteriales bacterium UBA1958
TAATTCGGGATTTAAAGCTTTCTTGATAAACCAAGAACTAAATTCAGTAGTCAGGAAATGGCCGCCAATAAGCGTTCCTTTTGGAAGAATAAACACTAGTCCGGGAATTAAAACCCTCTTATTTCAGCGAGTAGGACCTATTACCACAGAGGACCCTCTATTTACTTTAAATGAGAAAAATGATGTCAAAATAGGCGTGTTTACTGGTGAAGGATTATGGAGATGGAGACTCTTTAATCACCTAGACAAAGGAAATCACGAACTTTTTGACCAATGGTTTTCAAAATCTGTTCAGTTCTTGGCTAGCAAGGAGGACAAAAGTCTTTTTCAAGTTAGCACGAAAAATAGATTTGATGAAACTCAAAGAATCATATTTACCGCAGAGGTTTATAATGAGAGTTTTGAGCCATTGTTAGATCAGGAAATTTCTATTACTCTTAAAAATGAAAGTGGGCAGGACTACCCTTTCACCTTTAGCCAAATGAGTAACTCATATCGACTAGATGCGGGTATACTTCCAGCAGGAAATTACACGTATACTTCCTTTGTAAATGCAGGAGGAAAAAAACTCACTAAATCAGGAGAACTCAGTATTTCTCCAGTTATAGCAGAACAGCTAAGAACTCAAGCCGATCATAATTTACTCTTCAATCTAGCTGAAAGAAACGGTGGTAAAATGGTCACTCCTTCTGAATTAAACTCTCTTTCAGATAAAATCAAGTCCAATTCAGAGATTGTATCTGTGAGCTACGAAAAAAAGTCATTATCTGATTTAATCAATTATAAATGGCTGCTGTTTTTGATTTTAGGATTACTCTGTGTAGAATGGCTCACGCGAAAGCGCGCTGGAGCTTATTAAGCTTAAACTATATTTATGTTTCCATTAATAGTGAATGTTGAAGTTTAGGATTGACAGGAGTACTTCCTTTTAAGGGTAATATTAATTCTTATAAATAAAACTGAATTCTTATTAAAAAAGAAATAGCTTTTAGTGAAATCCAATTTTTATGCAAACGATAAGAAACTTTAGGAAAACACTTTTTACCTAACAAAACAGATCGGAGTTTAGAAAAGCACAAGCACTAATTAAACCGAACTTATAGAAAAGGCTAAATCAAATGATTCAGCCTTTTTTATTCTCAATCGACTTTCTTAAAAACTATATCCTATTTTTAGCACATGACTACGCAGATAACCTCACTTGAAGAATATCATAAAGAATATGCGAAAAGTATCGAAAACCCATCGGCATTCTGGAAGAAAGAAGCAGAGACCTTTCATTGGTTTAAGCCTTTTAATGAAGTCCTAAAATGGAATTTCGAAGAACCAAATGTTAAATGGTTTCTTAACGGAAAAACCAATATTACATACAACGCTCTAGATCGACACATCAGAGACAGAGGGGATAAAACAGCCATACTTTGGGAACCAAACCACCCTGAAGAGAAAGTAGTGAAGCTCAGCTACAAAGAACTACTCACCGAGGTCTGTAAATGTGCCAACGCCTTTAAAAATTTGGGTATAAAAAAAGGCGATCGAGTGGTGTTGTACATGCCTATGGTTCCTGAGTTAGCAATAGGGGTGCTAGCCTGCGCCAGAATAGGCGCTGTTCATTCAGTGGTCTTTGCAGGGTTCAGTGCCCGAGCTCTTTCAGACAGAGTAAATGATGCTCAAGCTAAACTGATTATCTGTTCCGATTTTAACCAAAGAGGAACTAAAAAAATTCCTGTGAAAAAGGTAGTAGATGATGCCCTAGAACTAGGCTGTGATTCTATAGAAAATGTACTCGTTCTTAAAAATACAGGTGATTCTGTCTCATGGAATTCCTCAAAAAATAAATGGTGGCATGAAGAGGTGGATAAGCAGATGCCTTATTGCCACGCGGAGGAAATGGATAGTGAGGATCTACTCTTTATCTTATATACTTCTGGCTCCACAGGAAAGCCAAAAGGCGTGGTTCATACCATAGGTGGTTATATGGTATACACCTCTTACAGTTTTAGAAATGTATTCCAGTACCAAGAAGATGATGTCTACTGGTGCACTGCAGATATCGGCTGGATTACTGGTCACTCCTACATAATTTACGGCCCACTTCTTTCTGGCGCCACTACCATTATGTTTGAAGGAATCCCTACTCATCCCACTCCATCAAGATTTTGGCAAATCTGTGAAAAGCACAAAGTCAATCAATTCTATACCGCTCCCACGGCTATAAGAGCATTAATGGCATGTGGACACGACCTGCCCAACAAATCAGATTTATCGTCTATCAGGGTACTCGGCACTGTAGGTGAACCTATAAATGAAGAAGCTTGGCACTGGTATGATAAGCATATCGGAAGAGGAAAGGCGCCTATCGTAGATACCTGGTGGCAGACAGAAACTGGAGGTATCCTTATTTCACCATTGCCTGGGATTACAGATAACAAACCTACATATGCCTCCTATCCGCTACCGGGTATTCAAGCCGTTTTAGTAGATCCTGACGGGAATGAATTGACAGAAAATAATGTAGAAGGATTGTTGTGTATAAAGCATCCTTGGCCTTCTATGATTAGAACTACTTATGGAGATCATGAGCGCTGTAAAACTGTTTACTTCTCTACTTTCAAAGGGATGTATTTCACAGGAGATGGAGCTAGAAAAGACGATGAAGGAAGAATAAGAGTAATAGGTAGAGTTGATGATGTGATCAACGTTTCAGGTCATAGAATGGGAACTGCTGAAGTAGAAAACGCAATCAATGAGCATCCTAACGTAATAGAATCTGCCATAGTCGGTTACCCTCATGATATTAAAGGTCAGGGAATATATGCCTTCGTTATAACACAGGGAGCAGCTAAAGATAATACTACCAGAAAAGAAATTTTAGAAGTCGTGACGCGTGAAATAGCGCCAATAGCCAAACCAGATAAAATTCAATTCGTAGATGGACTGCCAAAAACACGCTCAGGGAAAATAATGAGACGAATACTTAGGAAAGTAGCTTCCAATGAAGCCCACAGTTTGGGAGATATTTCTACTCTTTTAAATCCTGAATGTGTGCAAGAGATTATAGAGGGAGCTTTTTGATTTAAATGGTTATTGACTCGCATATACACCTTAATGGACGCTTATTCCAAGGGGAAAATAAGATAAACGGTTAAATCAAATTAATTTCACTGCTCATAACCACTACCGTCAACTTTATCCTATTGACCTCAAAAGAAGTAAAATCAAAATTGGTGACTTGCAATATAACCTCATTTCTGAGCTTATATTTGTGACTGATAAAAACTAACTTATGTGATTTTTGACGCTTACAATAAAATGAAAGAAATACTTCAAAACAAAAACTTAAGTATAACTCCCCTGAGATTAGATGTCTTAGAAATTATTAATTCTTCGTTAAGCGCGCTGTCTGCCCAAGAAATAGGTGGGAAACTGAACGAGTATGATAGAGTTACGCTCTATAGAACTCTTAAGTCATTCATTTCCTCGGGAATAATTCATGAAATCTCCCTAGCCGGCTTAGAGCCTAAATATGCTTTGTGCAGAGATGAATGTAGCTCAGAAACACATAATCATCAACACGTTCATTTCAGTTGCATTGAGTGTAATAAAGTTTTATGTGTAGAAGCAGAAAAAATACCCATAATCAAAATTCCTAAGTTTAGTATAAAGTCTTTGGATATTCAGGCAAAAGGAATATGTGAGAGCTGCTCTTCATAACCACACCTGAAAACACATAGTGGTAAGTTTACTGATTCGAAAATAATCACAGGAAAAAAAGTATTAAGTTTAGACATGGATTGCTTAATAGTAGAGGGCGGCGGATTTAGAACAGGCTTTACCGCAGGTGTTTTAGACGCTATGATAGTAAATAATTACAATCCATTCAATTCCTATTATGGAATCTCAGGAGGATCCATATCACTATCCTATTTTATAAGCGGCCAATACAAAATTTGTTTTTCTGCTCTTCAATTTTTAGCCGACCATCCCACTTTCACCGATTACAAGAGAGCGTTCCAACCAGAAGGCTATATGGATATTGATTATCTGAAAAAAATATCAGACAAGGAGTTTCCTTTTTTAGTTGAAGATGGTCTGAAGAATTTTTTAAATAAATCTTTCAAAATCGTAGTAACCAATAAAGATACTGGGAAGCCAGAGTACTTGACACCACAGAAAGAAGATTGGATAAATTTAGTAGTTGCCTCGTGCTCTTTACCCTTCGTAACCAAAGGTCAGCACATGCATGAAAAAAGTAACTATTTTGATGGCGGTTGGGGTGATGCGCTGCCGGTTATAGAGGCCTACAAAAAGGGAGCTAGAGAGATATTAGTAATTCGAACTTGGATTTCAGGGATGAAATCTACTCAAAGTTGGGGTGACTATTTTGGAAGTATTTACTATAGATCAAATCCTATTTTGTCTGAAACCTTTAATTCTAGCTTTAAAAAGTATAATGAGGCTATAGAATTTATTGAAAACCCACCAGATGATTTAAAAATTACTGAAATAGCTCCTGAAAGCCTCCTTTACAGCGGCACTTATATATACTCGAACAGCTCTATACTAAGAGATTATAGAAATGGATTGGATTTAGGCACCCGGTTCTTATCTGAACTTTAATGAACTCAGGGAATTCCTAGAAATTTATGCTGCTGCACACTCATTCTCCATTTAGGGTTAGAACGGATAAAATTTAAAATCAACCCTTCTGTTTCTTCTCGATTATCCCATTCTGGCTGAAGAAATAACTGACATTCTTCACTTACTTTTTGAGCATGTTCTTCAGCCCATTTTAAATCATGCTTTTTAAGCACTATTACTTTTAATTCGTGAGCCTCTTGGTAGAACTCTTCCAAAGGTTTCTTGAATTTCTTAGGGCTAAAAGTCACCCAGTCCCAAGAGCCGCTAAGCTTATGAGTTCCACTTGTCTCGATATGAGTTCTAATATTTAGCCCTTTCAACTTTGCTGTGAGATCTGCCAACTGATGCATAGCCGGTTCTCCACCAGTAACTACTACCAAATTAGCTTCTGCTTCTGTAACCCAACCTACTATTTCTTCAATAGAATGATGCGGATGAGCATCTAAAGGCCAGCTCTCCTTAACATCGCACCAAAAACAGCCCACATCGCACCCACCTAGACGTATAAAATAAGCCGCACATCCAGTATAGTGTCCTTCTCCCTGCATCGTATAGAAGTGCTCCATTACAGGTAAAGTTTCTGACTTGGATAAACTGTTAATTAATTTGTTTGTTTTACTAGACATTTTTCGGAGACAAAGGTACTTACTCCAACTGTTTATTTAGAGGAAACTCGAAAGGAAAAAAAATCCGCACCGTGAGTAAATGGAAGAACTCAAAAAAACACGATCAAAACCATCAAGAACGCTTTGTAATCCTCTAGTTCAATGCCACAAATGGGCCAAGGCTCGCCATCACGATTCTACAGAGTAGTTTTCAATTAAAATGCTGTTAGCTCCCCAAACATGTTCGGTGCGGAAATTTATTTATTATTTAAAATGTTATTATATAATTACTTAGGCCTACCCTCCAAGTAATCTTCTTTGAATGTCAGCAAAGCCTAAAAATAATCATACTTCCAGAACATCTGTTCATGTATTGTTGAAGATTTACCTTTTCTTCAATGCTTTATAGTTCACTCTTCATCACTATTCAATTACGCCGCCTCCAAAACGATGAGCAAATAATTATTGTCTTAGCTTGAAGCATCAATTTCTTCGATCATTTTGACAGCTTCAGCTCTCGGAGGGTATATTTTAGAGACAATATAACCAATAAGCATTGCCAATGCAAAAGAAGGGGCTAGGACATCTAGCTCTTTTAAATATTCCCCTAAACCCTCAACGTTTGAAAGTACAAACTTGAATAGGATCACCGATGCAAAACCTGTAATCATGGAAGCTATCGCTCCCTTTTCTGAATAACCATTCCAAAAAAGAGATAGAATAATTACCGGACAAAAGGTGGCAGCAATTCCTGACCAACCAAAAATCATGATCCAGAATATTTGTCTTTCAGGATATAATTTGTAAAGTAAGATCGCAATTCCAAGCGCGGCTAAAGCCATGCCAACAGTCACAAATCTTGAGAAATTAGTTAAGTTTTCATCTTTTAAATCAGGTCTGAATATTTTTTGATAAAAGTCGCGCGTAACTGCACTAGAGGCAAGAATCAGAAGGGAGTCAATCGTTGACATTATAGCTGAGAGTACAATGGCAATGAAAATGGCTACTAAAATTGTGGGCAAGAACTCATGCGTCATCATGCTTAAAACATTTTCTCCTCCTGTTCCTAGAATTGCTTCAGGATCTTGCCCCTCACTTGTGAAGTAAATTCTGGCAAGGATTCCAATGGTTACTGCAGCCGAATCAGTGAGTAAGGTAAAGAACAAAGCAACCCATTTTCCTTTATCAATTTCTTTTTCACTTTTAATGGACATGAAACGAACATATACTTGAGGAGAACCCAAGAAACCCAGCCCGATCATTGAGAATCCTAAGATGGTAAATAGGTTCATCAAGCCATCAGAGCTTCTGCCCATGACCTGAGTTAGTGTTGGGTCTATAGCATTTAATCCCTCTGTAATCCCCGTACCGTGATTCATATTAAACCAAATAACGATGGGTAGTAAAACCAATCCAAAAAACATTAAAACCCCTTGGAACATATCTGACCATACAGCCGCCACAAATCCACCAATAAAAATATACAGTAAAACAATCACGAATCCAATGAGCGCTCCTATTCGATAGTCAATATTGAGCATTGATTCGAAAGCAATACCCGTCACGTCCATTTGAGAAGCAACATAGATTACAACAAAGACAACCAGCACTGAGGCTGCAATAACGCGAAGTGTATTTGTCGAGGATTTAAAATGACTTTGTAGGTAGTCAGGTATGGTAATTGCGTTGTATTCATCAGATCTCCTTTTAAAGCGTTTGGCCATGAATTGCCAAGATAAAAAGACCCCAAGTAGTTCTCCTGCAACGACCCAGTAACCGGAATACCCTGCCATTGCCCCCATACCGGTTAGTCCAATGAGTAACCAACCTGACTCTCCTGTAGCTCTAGCCGAAAAAGCAACTGCCCAAAAACCCATTTTCTTTCCGCCAACATAATAATCACTCATGCCCTTGATTCTGCGAGAGGCTAAAATCCCAATTAGGAATAAGATTCCAACATAGAGAGCTAGAACAGATATTTTAATTACAAAGTTTTGGTCCATCATTTTAGCTGAAATTTATAATATTGGTTTAACTATTTTGAAAATCTAAACTACCATAAACTCAATTAAACACTAAGTTCAGACTAAGGTGCAAAGTTGTCAAAAAAAATGACAAAGTTTCAAAATCCTAACAACTACCTTTTCAATTAGATAATAAATAGGTTTAAAATTACTACTTTTGGTCTATCTCTGCGGTTGGGGTTTTCATACCGATATAATTCTTTTTATTGGGGAGTTGACTTAATAGTCACCCATTGAATTAGCAGAAAAAGGTGATAACCCATTTTGAATTTTACTGAACAGAACAACGAAACGGATCAAACCATAAACGAATTAGTCACCTCTCTAATTGAAGAGGACAGGACAAAGTACAATCGAATAATTCGTTCATTTAATTTACCAATTAGTGCCTTTGAGTCCTACTGTTCTTGGTCTGAAGAATCCTATACTCGAAACTGTATTGTTGAGAACGAAAAGTTTCAATTGATTCTCCTTTGTTGGGAAGAAGGTCAAAAGAGCCCAATTCATGACCATGGAGGAGAAGAGTGTTGGGTGAAGTTTATTCAAGGTGAATTTAAAGAAACAATTTACAAAATGAACTCTTCTGGTGAGCTCAATACTGTAAAAACATTCATGGCTAAAACTGACGATGTTTCATACATGATTGATTTTATGGGCTGTCATTGTTTGGAGAACATATCCACTGGAAAAAGTATGTCCTTACATTTATATGCAAAGCCAATCCACAATTGCAATTTGTTTGATGAAAAATCTGGCGAATCCGTTCGGAAAGAACTTTGCTACAATACAATCCCTGAAAAGATGAACGATTTAATATAATTAACATGTCAAGCATAAGTAATGATTTAGTTCTATTTAATGAACTAGTTGAAGTCTTAATAAGTGAAGAAGGAAAACATCCAGTTGCCGGTAGAATTGATCCGGATAAACTTTACGATTCAGTTAACCTTTCTTTGAATCCATCTGCTATTGTTGACGACGAATTTAAAAAAGTCCTGAAGGATGTATTGGTTTCTACCCCTAAAACGGCAACAAACTTATTCTTTAACCAACTTTTTGGTGGTAGACAGAGCAAAGCTGTACTAGGAGACTTACTGGCAGTGATGCTCAACAACAGCATGTATACTTATAAAGTAGCTGGACCTCAAGTTGGGATTGAACAAGAAATCATTCGACAATCTTGTAACCTAATAGGGTATGGTGACCAAAGCAACGGAACTTTCCCTACTGGAGGTTCAATGAGTAATTACATGGCTTTGGTTATGGCCCGCGATGAAAAGGATCAAAATTGTAGATCTGAAGGTATGTCTAAACCTATGGTAGTTTATACTTCTAAAGAATCGCATTATTCAAATGGGAAGAATGCTAGTTTTGCTGGAATCGGTAAAAATAATATTCGTTACATAGCATCGGATTCAGGCGGAAGAATGATTCCTGAGAAATTAGAACAACAAATCATTGAAGATATAGAAGAGGGTTTTATACCTACTTATGTTAACGCTACTGCTGGAACCACAGTATTAGGAGCCTTTGACCCAATTGATAAAATTGCTGATATCACTGAAAAACATGGAGTTTGGCTTCACGTAGATGGCGCATACTGTGGAAGCGTAATTTTTAGTGCTAAATATAAACACCTGGTAACTGGAATAGATAGATCCAATTCGTTTAGCTACAATGCCCATAAAATGTTAGGAACACCTTTGACATGTTCAATAATTTTAGTAAATAATAAAGAGCATCTACATTACTCTTTCAGTAATCAAGCTGATTATTTATATCAAACAGACGGTGATGATTTTAATCTAGGTAAGACTTCTTTCCAATGTGGAAGAAGGAATGATGCCCTGAAATTTTGGACACTATGGAAATCATTAGGAACAAATGGATTGAAGCAGATTGTAGATCATCAATTTGAATTAGCTGATGTAGCTCGAGAATACATTCGAAATAATTCGAATTACACATTGTATAGTTTCGATGATTCTATATCAATCTGCTTTAACTATAAGAATATTGATCCTTCAGCTCTTTGCACTGCGTTATATCAACATCAAATCACAGTAGTAGGATTTGGTTCTTTTAATGAAGATACTTTTATTCGACTTGTGACTATTAACGCCAATAATGAGAAAAGTGACATTCTAAATTTCTTCAAAATTCTAGAAGAATTTGTAGATAAAACTCCAAATTTTAAGAGCATAGAAGGGAAAAGACACGAAGAGTCTTAAAAGTTTTCCAAGGAATGCTCTTAATAGAGGAATAACGATAAAACAAAACGTCGCTTTTCTACTCAGCTACCTCTCCAAACAAATCATAGAAATCTGCGGAAGTAATCTTAATATTTACAAAGTCTCCTATTCTCACGTACTCATTCTCAGAGGAGATTCTAACTTCGTTGTCTACTTCAGGTGAGTCGTACTCCGTTCTTCCTATGAACTCTCCTCCCTCTACCTTATCTATCAATACTTTTAGCGTTTTACCCACTAAGGTTTGATTTTTGTCGTAGCTAACTTGGCTTTGTAACGCCATGATTTCCTCTGCCCTAGCATGCTTTACTTCTTCTGGAACATCATCTTCCAATTTAAAAGCATGAGTGTTTTCTTCATGAGAATAAGTGAAGATTCCCAATCTTTCGAACTGCATTTCTTCTACCCAGTCTCTCATTTCTTCGAAGTCTTCTTGGGTTTCTCCAGGATAACCTGCGATTAACGTAGTTCTAATAGCTATTTCAGGAGAAATATCTCTGATGGCCCTAATGAGTTCTGTCGTTTTTTCTCTAGTTATTCCTCTTCGCATAGACTTTAGCATTTTAGTAGAGCCATGCTGAAGTGGTATATCTAAATAGTTAGCCACATTCGGGTGATTCTTTATAGTATCTATCACTTCCATAGGAAAACCTGAAGGGTATGCATAATGCAGTCTTACCCACTCTATTCCATCTACATCTGCTAACTTATTTACTAGCTCGTCTAAGTTTCTCTTTTTATATATATCTAATCCATAATAGGTCAAGTCTTGAGCTATCAAAAGCAGCTCTTTAACTCCTTTAGCAGCCAAACTTTCGGCTTGCGACACCAACTGTTCCATTGGCGTGCTTCTGTGTTTACCTCTCATAAGAGGAATAGCACAGAAAGAACAAGGTCTATCGCAACCTTCAGCTATTTTTAGATACGCAAAATGACTAGGTGTAGTCAACAGACGCTCACCAAGGAGTTCACTTTTATAGTCTGCTTTTAGTGTTTTTAATAACCGAGGTAAATCTCTCGTTCCGAAAAAAGAATCTACTTGAGGAATTTCTTTTTCTAAATCTCCTCCATACCTTTGAGAAAGGCATCCAGTAACGTAAAGCTTATCTAACTTACCTTGATCTTTAGCATCTGCATACTGAAGAATCATGTCTATAGATTCTTGTTTGGCACTTTCTATAAATCCACAAGTATTGATAATTACTATTTCGGCATTTGAATCTTCTTCCTCATGCTTCACCTCAAACTCATTAGACTTTAATTGAGCCATAAGCACCTCAGAATCATAAATATTCTTGGCACAACCCAGAGTCACTACGTTGACCTTGTTTTTCTTAAGAGTTCTAGCTTTCATGAGTTCTTATTTTCCGAAAAGAGAGTCTACAAATTCTGCTCTGTTAAACACCTGGAGATCGTCTATGCCCTCTCCTACACCTATATAACGAACAGGTATTTTAAATGTATCCGATATTCCTATAACGACGCCACCTTTGGCTGTTCCGTCTATTTTGGTCAATGCTAAAGATGAGACTTCTGTAGCTAAAGTAAACTGCTTGGCCTGTTCTAAAGCATTCTGACCAGTAGAACCATCTAATACGAGCATAACATCATGTGGAGCATCAGGAATAACTTTCTGCATTACGCGCTTGATTTTAGTGAGCTCGTTCATTAAGTTAACTTTATTATGCAGTCTACCTGCAGTATCGATTATTACTATATCTGCTCCCTGTGCTTTTGCGCTTTCTAAGGTGTCATAGGCTACACTTGCCGGGTCAGCATTCATACCTTGCTCTATTATATCCACTCCTGCTAGGTCTGCCCAGATTTTTAATTGTTCCACAGCTGCTGCTCTAAATGTATCTGCTGCTCCTAAAACTACTTTCTTTCCCCTTGACTTGAACTGATGCGCTAGTTTTCCTATAGTCGTAGTTTTACCTACTCCATTCACTCCTACTACCATTACTACAAATGGATTACCATCTTTAGTTTCCGGTATAATGAAATCATCTTGGTTTAGTGCGTTAGATTCTTCCAAAAGAGCTGCTACTTCTTCTTTTAATATTCTATCTAACTCTGAAGTACTGGTGTATTTATATTTTTTTACTCTTTCTTCGATTCTTTTTATGATCTTAAGAGTCGTATCTACTCCTACATCACTACTTACAAGAACTTCCTCTAAATTATCTAAAACTTCTACATCTACTGAATCCTTCCCCGCTAATGCTTTGGTCAGTTTCGAAAAGACACTTTGTTTTGTTTTTTCTAATCCTTTGTCGAGATTTTCTTTATTCTCTTGTTTCTTGAAGAATGAGAACATGTGCGTTTTTTTAGGGTAAATAAAAAGGGCTATTGCAAATTTAGCAAAAGCCCTCTCAAAAAATATCTTTTATTTAGATTTAAGAATTGGCTGCGAACCACTCTTTTACCTCACCATTTAAAACGATAGCAGACCTGAAACCATAAGCTCCAGTGTCAGCATTTTTTATCATCTTAATAACTCTGGTGTGTTGCTTACCTCCACCTTTCTGTAATGATGCTACTGTCTTCTTAGCCATGTCTTATTATTTTATCTCCTTGTGCACAGTGTGCTTTCTAAGGATTGGGTTGTACTTTTTCACCTCCATTCTTTCTGGGGTATTCTTTCTGTTCTTCGTAGTGATATAACGAGAAGTTCCTGGTTTTCCAGATTCCTTGTGCTCTGTGCACTCTAAGATAACCTGTATTCTATTTCCTTTACTTTTTTTTGCCATAACTTGCTTTTCGGGTCGGCAAAGATACTACTTTATTAGCTATATATCCAAACCTTTCTTAGTCAAATTTAAACTGTGTATTTTACACCATCATTTGTTCAGAAAACCTTACACAAAAAATAGTCTAAACGGCACGATCAATTAAATTTGATAGAAAGACAACATCGTTAACTCACTTTAGAAATGGCTAGAAGAAAACCAGTGTTAAAGAACAAAAACAAATCATCTGACCCAGCTGTTAATTCTACTTCTAAAACTAAAAAAGTGAAAGCCACTTCAAGTAATAAAGGCCCTAACGCAATAACTAACTTAATGGCTGATTCACGTACGCCTAAAGTTTTAGGCTTTGGATTAATTATGACTTCTTTATTCCTTCTCGTTTCTGCGGTTAGCCATTACTTTTCTTATGAGCATGATGCATCTCTAATCGAAGGAACAGTTGAATTCTCGTTAGACAATGCCGCTAAACAATATCAAAACTATCTAGGTAAGCTAGGCGCATTAGCAGGGAACTTTTTCGTGAAAAAGGGATTTGGTTTCGCTGTTTTCATTCCTATTGTGCTCTTGGGGGTTTGGGGTACCAAAGTGCTAAAACCAGCGCTTTCTTTTAAAATGTATCCCTTATGGATTAAGGGATCTTTTTTATCATTCTGGATTTGTATAGCAGCCTCTTTTCCATTCCTATCTGAAGTTTTAATGCCTAATGGAGACAACGTTATTCAGGACTCTCACCATTGGGGGGGTGGTTTCGGTTTTGGATTAAGTCTTTGGTTAAAAAACATTATGGGGACTCTCGGAACGGCACTCCTGCTTCTCCTATCTTTGGGGGTTTTCTTAATCATAAGTTATGATGGTCTCTTAGATAAATTGGTTAGCAGCTTTTCTGCATTGAAACTCCGAAATCCAGTCTCCGAATATGATGAAACGGAAGATACTAATTCTTCAAACTCTTTAAGAGATAGAAACCTTATCGATGAGAAAGAAGAAGAAGAAGAAGAAGAAGAAGAAGAAGAAAGTAATAAGTCAGATTTAATAGATGATATCTTAGCAGAAAATGAACACCCTGATGAATTAGACAATCTCATAAATGATATAAATTCTGAGGATATAGAAGAAACACTTGAACTAAAAACACCTGAATCAGAAACCACTAGAGAGTCGGAATTACCTTCTCCTAATGAAGATAAAAAAGAAGATGATTACGAAACAGCAACAAAACCTGAGGCTTCAACTACTGCTCCGGCTGATTCAGAGTTAGATGTAGAAATAGCTATTGAAAAAGAAGAGGTAGTCTTATCTGAGTTACAAATAGACAAAAAGGTTCAAGAGTTTGGAGAGTACAACCCTAAACTTGACTTAAGTAGGTATGAATTACCTAGTATAGATATTCTCGCAGAGCATGGTTCTGGACAGGTTCAGATAAATAAAGAGGAGCTGGAGGTAAACAAAAATAAAATTGTCGAGACACTTAATAATTATAAAATAGAAATCTCTAAGATTAAAGCTACCGTTGGACCAACGGTAACTCTCTATGAAATTATTCCGGCACCGGGGGTAAGAATAAGTAAAATCAAGAATCTAGAAGATGATATCGCTTTAAGTTTAGCTGCATTAGGAATTAGAATCATAGCTCCTATCCCTGGAAAAGGAACTATAGGAATAGAGGTTCCGAATTCTGACCCTCAAATAGTTTCTATGAAGAAACTTATAGCATCAGACAAGTTTCAAAACTCAAAAATGGAACTTCCAATAGCGTTAGGCAAAACTATTTCTAACGAAACCCTCATAGTAGACTTAGCTAAGATGCCTCACTTATTAATGGCTGGTGCTACTGGCCAGGGTAAATCTGTAGGACTAAATGCTATTCTAGTTTCACTCCTTTATAAAAAACATCCTGCTCAGATTAAGTTTGTTTTAGTAGACCCAAAGAAAGTAGAGCTTACACTATTTAATAAAATCGAAAGACACTATTTAGCTAAACTTCCAGATGAAGAAGAAGCCATTATTACAGATGTAAGTAAGGTGGTGAAAACCCTTAACTCTTTGTGTATGGAAATGGATCAGCGTTATGAGCTACTCAAAAACGCCATGGTTAGAAATATTAAGGAGTACAATGTTAAGTTCGTTCAGCGTAAGTTAAATCCTGAGAACGGACATAAATACATGCCTTATATCGTGCTGGTAGTAGATGAGTTTGCTGATTTAATTATGACTGCGGGTAAAGAGGTAGAAACTCCAATAGCACGTTTAGCTCAGCTAGCTAGAGCTATAGGTATTCATTTAATCATAGCTACTCAAAGACCATCTGTAAATATTATAACAGGAACCATAAAGGCTAACTTCCCTGCTAGAATAGCTTTTAGAGTAACCTCTAAAATAGATTCTAGAACAATTTTAGATGCTGGTGGAGCAGACCAGCTAATAGGACGTGGGGACATGCTGTACTCCACAGGAAGCGAATTAATACGTCTTCAGTGTGGTTTTGTAGACACTCCTGAAGTAGATGAAATATGTGATTTCATCGGTAGCCAGCAAGGCTATGCTACCGCTTTTATTCTTCCTGAATTTATAGATGAAAATGCGGCAGAAGTTGGAACTATGTCTGCAGAAGATAGAGACTCTATGTTTGACGAGGCTGCTCGATTGATAGTTATGCATCAGCAGGGATCTACTTCTCTTCTTCAAAGAAAACTAAAGCTAGGGTACAACCGAGCAGGGCGAATTATAGATCAATTAGAAGCCGCGGGAATAGTGGGCCCTTTCGAAGGAAGTAAAGCCCGAAAAGTTTTAGTTCCAGACGATTATAGTTTGGAACAGTTATTGGGTAATAATTAGAAATTATGATAAAATGAATATGTTAAAAGGAATACTATTTTCTACTGCTATACTCCTAGGAAGTATAGTTATGGCGCAAGATGCTAAAACGATTCTAGACAAAGTTAGCCAAAAGGTAAAAGGATATTCTGCCATGTATGTAGAATATGAAATGCAACTTAATGATGAGAAAGCAGGAGGAGCCATAGCCAGTGAACAAGGAAAGGCATGGATAAATGGAGAAAAGTTCAAAATAGAAACTCCTGACTTCCACATTTATACTGATGGGGATGCTTTTTGGGCTTATTCCAAAGCTGATAATGCTTGTACTATTAATGATTATGTCGAAATACAGGAGGACAAGGGATTCAGTCCCTCAGACTTATTTACTATTTGGGAAACAGGATTCAAACACGAACATAAAGGAGTAAAAGGTGGATTAACCCAAATCAATCTCTACCCTACTGATAACGAAAACCCTTTTCATACTATCGTCATGTATATAGACGAGAGAACTTCTCAAATTAAGAAAGCTCAAATGAAAAGTAGGGATGGACAGGAAATGATTTATAATATTAAAAGCTTCACACCCAACCCTGACGTTACAGAAAATACTTTCAAGTTTAATTCAGGAGATTACCCCGGCGTAGAGACGGACGATCAGCGGTTTTAATAGAATTAACGATAAATAAGAAAAAAGGCTTTCAAGTTTGAAAGCCTTTTTTTTTGTTCTGAACCGGCTTGGTCATTCAAATAACTTTATACCTTAAGCCCTACTATACTTAAATCATCTATTTATTCACATTCTCCTCTCCAGATGTTAAAGACACTCAGTATAACTTCTTTTTGTATCTCCATTGATTTTCTGCTATTTTCGAGGAGTATTTTATGAAAATTAGCCTTTAAGAACTTTTTATTTTTAGGTCCTCAAAATTGATCTCTAAAGCCATCACTGAAAGAGTAAATAATGTCTTCTTGCTCCGTAAGTACTTTAGGGTAAATGATCACTTTTTCTCTTTAATCTCAAAATCCTCAAAATACAACACGTGAATGCCATGATTCTCAAATCCGGAATCTGGACCAACAGCCTGAAAATTGAATACTAAATCAACTAAGTCATCAGTATTCATCTCACCGAAGTAAAAGGGGAAGTCCAAACCATAATCAATTAAGCCTCTCCCATAGTAAAGCATTATATCATGGCCAAGAACGCTATATTCATCTATCATCTCATGGTATTCAGAATTATATAACTTCTGAAACTTTATCATTTCTTCAGAATTATAATTATTCGTGAATGACGAAGGGATATGCACATTAAACTTATTTCTAACTGAAGCATCCACATAATCATTATCAATCCATTTATCTGTTAAGTAGATAGTTAAATTCTGTTCTTCGCTTATAAATGGAAGGACATTTACCAATGTCCCTAAAGAGATTTTCTCCTCCGAAGGCATCACCAATATATTCTCCCTAGAGTCAGACATAGCAGCTTTTAAACTAGCCACAGTAAGCATATCCACCTCTATCTCAATCAGTTTCCTCTTTTCCATCTCTATGCTGTCAGCTAGAATCGAATAATACTCTCTTTTAAATACCTGAATGTTTCTTTTATCCTTCACCCATTTAGTAGTAACTAGTATTACGTTTGGGTTAGTATTAAGATGAGCTATGTACTTCCCTGCTTCTCCCATCATCGTACTTCCAGCGGGAGTCACCTTACTCACATTAGAATTACTTAATAGTATCTTTCCGCTTTGTGGGGTAGGACAAACTACATGAACATCATTCCGCGAAGCTATCTCGATCACCTTAGCTAAAGGTTCTTTTTGGAATGGTCCTATAAACAAATCCATCTGTTGAAGCTTTTCATCGCTGGCCGAGAGCTTAAGTTCTTCTGTATCATCAGTAACATCAAGAACATGTAAGTTCATAGAAAGCCCATCTTCTTTCAGCTTCTGTGCGGCTAAGAAACTTCCCCTGTAAAAGCTAAGCGCCAAATCCTTAATCCTCATTTCTTTATTGGAAAGGTCATCTTTACCTATGCTACTGGAGTAAAACGGTAACGCTAAAGCCACATTATACTCAGCTCTAAAAGGATTATCTCCTTTCATTTCTGGTTTCCACGAATTAATCACTTCATTAACAGAGCTTTCATATTCACTCTTCTCTTCATCAAGTGAAATAGGTATATTAATTACTTGCCCAGCTTTCAATCCTTCTGGCAGCCCATTATTTATATGTAAAATGTCCTTAATCTTTACAGTATACTTTTTACTCACCCCATAAAGCGTTTCTCCAATTAGAACTTTGTGTGTTTTCCATTTAGGGATACTAAAATTAACAGGCGGAGCTACGGTTACAAAAGAGTTCACGTCATTAAGTGGGATTTTTAATTCGTTTCCTTTTTTTATTCCCAAGTTAGCCTCATGATTTAGCTCTAGAACATCATTTATATCTACCGTATATCTTCTGCATATAGAAAATAAGGTCTCTTTATTTAATACTCTGTGAATTAAAAACCCATCCTCTATTCTTACCGGGTTGGTTATTTCTCCAGGCTTAATATTGGGACTAACAGGAACATATATAGTCTGACCTACATTTAATCCTCCAATTAAAATCTCCTTATTATAATTTCTAATAATCTCCTCATCAGAATCATAGAGCGTAGCTATAGCATATAAAGTGTGACCTGATTCTACCTTATGCTGATAAAATTTTTCTCCTTCTTTTTCTACTATAGTAAAGTTTTGACCAAAACTTATAATCGACAAAAACAAAAGAGAGAAACTTACTAGAATATTCTTAATCATACTTATCATTTAAAACATAAATACTAACGTAATATCATGCCAATTATTAATTTATAAACTATTCCCACTCAATAGTAGCAGGTGGCTTAGAGCTTATATCATATACTACTCTATTAATTCCTTTAACTTTATTAATAATAGAGTTACTGACTTCTGCTAAAAACTCAAAAGGAAGATGACTCCAATCAGCAGTCATTCCATCTGTAGAAGTAACAGCTCTTAGAGCCACAGCTTGCTCATAAGTTCTTTCATCACCCATAACGCCAACGGTTTGTACTGGTAAGAGAATCGTTCCTGCTTGCCATACTTCATCATATAAATTATGCTCTTTCAATAGAGAAATCCACACATGGTCAGCCTCTTGAAGAAGACTTACTTTTTCAGGAGTAATATCCCCTAAAATCCGAATAGCCAAACCCGGCCCAGGAAAAGGATGTCTTCCTAATATAGAAGGACTAATCCCAAGTGCTTTTCCTACTCTTCTCACTTCATCTTTAAATAGAAGTCTCAAGGGTTCCACTACTTCTAACTTCATAAAGTCTGGCAGACCTCCTACATTATGATGGGATTTAATGGTTACAGAAGGACCTCCTGTTCCACTTACAGATTCTATTACGTCCGGATATATAGTTCCCTGTGCTAGCCATTTTACATTTTCTATTTTATTAGACTCGGTATCGAAAACATCAATAAATACCTTACCTATAGCTTTTCGCTTAGCCTCTGGATCAGAAAGTCCTTTTAACTCAATATAAAATGCCTCTGAAGCATCCACTCCTTTTACATTTAAACCCATGTGCTTATAGCTCTCCAGCACTTCATCATATTCATTTTTTCTTAGAAGTCCATTATTCACGAAAACACAGTAAAGATTATCGCCTATGGCGCGTTGCAATAAAACTGCTGCCACCGAGCTATCTACCCCACCACTTAATCCTAAGACTACTTTATCATTTCCTACTTTTTTCTTTAGTTCAGCTATAGAAGCATCTACAAAAGAATCGGGAGTCCAACTTTGAGCACATCCGCCAATTTTAACTATAAAATTCTCTATAAGTTTTTTACCAGCTGAAGTATGGTACACTTCAGGATGAAACTGTATCGCATATGTTTTTTCATTGTTAAATGTATAGCCTGCATTTTCTACGGAAGAAGTGCTGCATATTAGTGCAGAGTCTTTAGGTAGTTCTTTTATAGAATCTCCATGACTCATCCATACTTGAGTAGGTGCGTCTATTCCCTCTAATAACTCATTAGAATTATTAACCGATTCAAGCATGGCTCTTCCATACTCTCTAGTTTCACTTGCCTCTACTCTCCCACCATTTGACTGCGCTAAATACTGAGCGCCATAGCAAACACCTAAAAGTGGATACCTTCCACGAATCATAGATAAGTTAGGCTTTGGGGCATCTTCTTGCCTAACCGAAAACGGACTCCCCGAAAGAATCACACCTTTTATATGGTTTCCTAGAGGTGGTATTTTATTCCAAGGATGAATCTCGGAATACACATTTAACTCTCTTATTCTTCTAGCTATAAGCTGAGTATACTGGCTTCCAAAATCCAATATAAGTATCATTTCTTCCATACTACAAAGGTAGTTTCACCTAGTTCTAAAATCATCAGAAATAAATTTAATTTTTCACACAGTTTTGCCAGTTTGTCCACGTAGTTTTGTCCTATGATTTTAGCTAATTTATCAGATAGAAATATTATTCTCGGCAGCGGTTCACCCCGAAGAAAATTACTGTTAGAAGGTTTGGGTATCTGCTTTTCAGTAAGAACCAAAAATGTGAAGGAGGTCTATGATGAAAAATTGCAACGCCAAGAAGTTCCTAGATTTTTATCAGAACTAAAGGCAAACTCATTCGAACTCGACCTTAATCCTCAGGATTTGTTAATTACTAGTGACACCACCGTCTGTTTAAATAACGGCATTCTTAATAAGCCGAAGGACCTCAATGAAGCCAAACTCATGCTTCAAAAACTATCAGGAAAAACTCACACTGTGATAACAGCAGTTACAATTACCGATTTAGAAAAATGCGTAACCTTCCATGACGAAACTGAAGTTACCTTCAGAGAATTGTCTGAGGAGGAGATAGATTATTACGTAGAAAAATTCAAGCCACTAGATAAAGCAGGTGCATACGGAGCTCAAGAGTTCATGGGCTATATAGCCATAGAAAAATTGGAAGGATCATATTTTAACGTGATGGGATTACCAGTTCACAGAGTTTTTGAGGAATTAAGTAACTGGTAGGTTGGCAATAGTGATTTTTATGAGATAGCACAGACTTAATTTAGCCATCAAGAAAAAGTGATTTTGAATAATTTAGAAAAATTAAGTAAAAGAGTAATTTTAGGTCTAGGGCTTGTTTCCATAGCCTGTATTTTCTCTCTGACCTTTATAGAATTTGATTACGACTTTGAGTCTTTTTTTCCTCAAGGAGACCCTGAAACTGAATTTTACAAAGACTTTAGAGATAAATTCGAAACAGATAACGACTTTATAATTGTAGCCTTAGGAAATGAAAAAGGAATATTTCAAAAAGACTTCTTACTAAGAGCTGATTCTCTTGCTGAAGAGTTAAAAAAATTACCAAATGTAGAACAGGTTATTTCTCCTACTCAAATAAAAGAACCAATAAAAACTGCTTTCGGCTTTATTCAAGCGCCTCTAATGAGAATATACAATCCAGAGGTATATTCTTATGATTCTCTAAAAATATTCGAAAGACCTGAACTAGTGGGCTCGCTTTTTTCAAAAGACGGAAAAGCCATTATGCTGCAGGTAATTCACACTAAATTTCTTTCTAAACAGCTCTGCGATAGTTTAAGTTATGATGTTACTAACTTGATAGCAGAGTACTCTTTCAATGAATCACACGCCGTAGGGCGTGCCATAGGACAAGTCTATTATGTAGACCTCATGCAACGAGAGACTATTACATTCGTAGTTCTTTCTGTGATTCTTATCATAGCGTTTTTATTCATAGCCTTCAGAAGTTGGTGGGGAATATGGGTTCCTATTACTGTAGTGCTTTTAGCTATAGTTTGGGTTCTTGGATTAATGCAAGTTACAGGTAAAGAAATAGACTTAATGGTGATGATTCTACCTACTATTTTATTCGTAGTAGGCATGAGTGATGTAGTTCATATTCTAAGTAAGTATTTCGACGAACTCAGACTAGGAACTGAAAAAATACCTGCACTAAAAATTGCTTTTAAGGAAATCGGACTAGCAACTCTTCTTACTTCGATAACTACTGCTATTGGGTTTCTTACGCTATTAACTGCGAGTATAGACCCCATCTGTGATTTCGGATTATACTCCGCAGCTGGAGTTATTTTGGCATTCATTTTAGCGTACACTTTATTACCTGCTGTTTTGGTGTTAACTCCTGCTCCTAAGGTAAACAACAATGTCTACTCGAGTATTTTCTGGACCAAACACCTGCACAGAGCATTTGGTTTTTTGCTACGCAATAGAGGAACTGTTGTAGTTTTAAGCATAATTCTAGTTATTGTAAGCTCGATGGGAATGAGTAAAATTACTGTAAATAACTTCCTGTTAGAAGACCTTAGTGACTCTGATCCTTTTAAGCAGGAGTTTGATTACTTCGAAGATGCTTTTGCTGGAGCTAGACCATTCGAAATGGCTTTGAAGTTTAAAGAAAATGCTTCTCCATGGGAGCTTCAATCTTTACTTTATCAGGAGAAATTAAATGATTATTTAGAAAACACTTATGGAGCAGGAAACCTCATGTCTCCTTTAACCATAGTAAAAGGCGCTAACAGATCTCTTAATGGCGGTAAGGAGGAGTTCTATAAAATACCAGACGATGAGGCTGGTTTAAAAAAAATAACAAAAAACTTAGGTAAATTCGGCTCTGATAAATTTATAGACCTTTTTTATTATGATGAGCTGACGGAACTTCATGATGTTTACAAAGACAGCTCTGATGTCGACAGCATAGTATTTAAAGACTCAAAGAAAAAATGGGGAAGGATTAATGGTAAAGTTCCTGATTTAGGCAGTACAATCTTCTTTGAAAAAGAAGATAGCTTGAACATCTTTTTAGCTTCTGAATTAGACAACCCCTATTTCGATGCCAAGCTCACAGGGACAGCAAGACTGATCGACTTAAACAACAGAACCTTAGCTGCAAATATGCTAGGAGGCTTGGCCATCGCGTTTGCGGTGATTGCTTTAATTGTAGGCTTTATGTTTAAGTCTATAAAAATGATTTTCATTTCTCTTATTCCTAACATATTCCCGCTGCTAATGATAGCTGGCGTTATGGGATGGTCGGGTATAGGATTAAAAGTAAGTACCTCAATCATTTTCACCATAGCGTTCGGAATAGCTGTAGATGACACGATTCATTTCCTTACTAAACTAAGGCTAGAACTAGCCAAGGGGAAAAGTCTTCCTTATGCTATTAAAAGAACTTTTATAGGTACGGGTAAAGCGATTATAGTGACTAGTCTTATTTTATGCGGAGGGTTTCTAACGCTTATAGGTTCTGACTTTTTAAGCGTGTTTTATATTGGTCTTTTAATCAGTATAACTCTTCTTATGGCTGTGCTGGCAGATTTGTTTTTGCTTCCTCTACTAATATTTTGGTTCTATGGTAAGAGCCACAAAAAAATTCAATCTTAACCTAAACTGCTCTCCCACTAGCAGATATGTACTTGAAGGTTTTTAATCTCTATCCTATGTTTTGTCGGGTTACATATATGACGAAAAACAAGGTCCTTTTGATTTCTAATAGGAGGATCACTATAGCTATGTTTTTCTTTAACCCACAATCCCTTCCGAGCTACTTTTAAATTAAACCCACCATATCCGTGAGTTCCAATACTTCTTCTGATAAATTTGGATAACCGACCAAAACCATTCTCTGTAACATTACTAAATCTCTTTACAAAAAGGAAGATGCAACAGAAGGAATAATACAATTTTAGAAAGATTATTTCGCTAAATATAAAGTGCTAGACATTTGCACAAATTAAAGAGAATATCATGTACTTCGTTAAATTTGATGTCATGAAAAAAATTATTCTGGTAATTTCTGTTTGTTTCATTTTGGTTAGCTGCGCCAAAAAAGAGGAGTCTTATTCCTTCTTCGTAGCAGGACATCTTTATGGCAAACCTGGCACAAGTGATTTAGGTGCCTACGCTAAGTTTAAAGAGAAATTTGATTTTATTAAGTCTTATAAAAACCTGAGTTTCGGTGTAATGACTGGAGATGCGGTGAAGGAAGGGAAAGAGGCAGAATGGAAAGCACTAGTTTCAGATATGAATGACCTTTCGGTTATAAGCCATCTCGCCAGAGGCAATCATGACTATAAAAATGAAGAAAACTTAACTAAGTATTTCCCCAAGAAATATTACTCTTTTAAAGAAGGTGTTGATTTACATATTATCCTAGACGCTAATATTGACGGGTGGAACATTACTGGTGAGCAGCTTCTCTTCTTAAAAAACGAACTGAAACGGGAAAAGGAATTAGCAAGAAACATCTTTCTCTATTCACATCAGGTTATCTGGTTTAACCCCGCAGACCACCCGAGGTATTTGCACGTGAATTCTGAATATGGCAGACATCCAAAATCTAATTTTTACTCGGAGGTTCTTCCTCTTTTTGATAACATTGATGCTGAAGTTTACTTTTTTGCTGGAGATGTAGGTGCAGGATCCTGGGCTTCTGATATTTCATACACCAAACCATCCTCACAGATACATCTTATAGCCAGCGGAATGGGTGATGGCGTAAACGATAATTTTATCATGGTAACTATAGATGAATATTCACATCCAAAGTTCTCTGTAATCTCTTTAGATCCAACTAATAAAAATCAAGTACAGAATCTTGATCATTTTCTTAAGTAAGATGATACTTTTGACCCAAGAAAAAATAAACAAATTATGAGCGTAAGAAACCTAGAACCAAAAGCAGTTTGGAATCACTTTGCTGATTTAAACGCTATTCCTAGAGCTAGTAAAAAAGAAGAAGAAGTTATTCAGTTTATGATGGACTTTGGAAACAAATTAGGCTTTAAGACTTTCAACGATGAAGTAGGAAATGTTTTCATTTTGAAACCAGGCTCTAAAGGTTTTGAGGATCGCCCAACGGTTATTCTTCAGGGGCACATCGATATGGTTCATCAAAAGAATGCGGATGTAGAATTTGATTTTGCAACGCAGGGAATAGACATGATAGTGGAAGGTGATTGGGTAAGAGCTAACGGAACTACTCTCGGGTCTGATAATGGAATAGGTGTATCTATGATTATGGCACTACTTTCTTCTAAAGATATAGACCACCCGCCACTAGAAGCACTTTTCACTATCGATGAAGAAACTGGAATGACAGGAGCTTTAGGCTTAAAAGGTGGAGTTCTAGAAGGTAAAATTATGATTAATCTAGATACTGAGGATGATGATGAAATCAGTATCGGATGTGCGGGAGGTGTAGATGTAACTGCTTTTAAAACTCCTGACATGGAGAATACTCCAGCAGGAACTAAAACTTTTAAAATATCTGTTAATGGGCTCAATGGCGGGCATTCTGGAATGGATATCCACAAGGGATTAGGTAACGCCAATAAAATCATGAATCGAATGCTCTGGAAAATGAGAGAATCATTTGGTTTAAGAATTAATGAGGTTACAGGTGGCGGACTAAGAAATGCGGTTCCTAGAGAAAGTTTCTCTATCGTATCTGTTCCTGAAGACAAAGTAGATGCATGGAAAAGTGAATTCAACTCTAGAGCAGCGGTTATTAAAAGCGAATATGTCTCTAATGATTCTGGACTTCATATAGGATATGAAGAAACTGCGACTCCATCTCACGTGATATCTGAAAAATCTCAAGATTCCGTTTTAGCCGCTATCTACGCTACTTTTAATGGTATTTATAGAATGAGCCCCGATATTACTGATTTAGTTCAGACTAGCAATAATCTAGCTAAAGTGACTCTTACTTCAGATAAATTTGAAGTATTGTGTCTTACTCGCTCGTCATCCGATACAGAAAAATTTGACTTAGCCAACTCATTAACTGCTGCATATGAGCCTGCTGGATTCCAAATGGATTTAAGCGGTTCTTATCCGGGATGGACTCCAGCTCCTAAATCTGATTTAGTAGAAATGATGAAAGGACTATATGTAGAAATGTTCGAAGAAGAGCCGAATGTAATGGCATGCCATGCAGGATTAGAGTGTGGCATATTAAGCACTAATTACCCAGGAATGGACATGATTAGTTTCGGACCTAATATAAGAGGAGCTCACTCTCCAGAGGAAAAGTGTCAGATTAGTTCTGTAAATAAATCATGGAATTTCTTCTTAGAGGGACTGAAACGTATCAAATAATTGGATTTTTCTTAACCTGCCTTTTTAAGAAAAATTAAATCTCCTAAACGCCATGGTTTATAAAAATTATGGCGTTTTGTTTGAAATAAACAAAATGGAAAATTCGAAAAGAATTTAATCTGCATAACTCAAGGTTACTTTTAATGACATTGGTGAATCACTCGAAATGAATATCCTCTACCCACTGAATTTTACCCGTTCTAAACAGATTAAACTTCTCACTATTACACTCCTTCCACTCTTTTAATTTCGCGATCTTTTTTTTAAGAGCTTCTAGCGTTTTCTCCGTACTTATGATTCCGCTGTAACTCTCTTCACCAAAGCCAGATAGGACTAGATCTTCTGCTAGAATAAAATCTAACAAATCACTTAGCACCTCTTCTCGTTCATCAAATTTCACTTTAACACTCCACCTAAAATCTAGACGTACCCCCATTAATTTGGTTTTTTTTCTTCTAAATGTTCCGACGTCTTTAATTGTGGGTGTATTCATACTTATTCAAACTAAATGACAATAATTTTAAGTTAAGATAATAATTATATTATCTCTAAACGAACACTTTTCATTCCTTCTATGCTTAGTTTACAAGTTTCGTGAGATTCTTGGTTTAAAAACTGGCCTAACGATTGCAGCCAAAACATGGGGTGGAAACGCTCCATTATATTTTGGGTAATTCGCAATTCATCTTCACTTAAATTTATCTGCATTGATAGTTCTGTAATTGTGATCATGTGATAACTTATTTTTAATAAAAGCACAAACAAATAACACGTCACCGTAAACTATTTACGTTCCTGTTTTCACATAGAAATTAAAAATCAGTCGATACTAGCACATGTAGGTTTACTCATAAAAGTAGAGAAAAACCTTCTTTACGAACAATATATTTAAGATAAACCCAATCAAATAGAATTATAAACACTTATTCTCACTAAGGAAATTTCGTTTTCACTAATTTCCACAAAACCCTGTTCGCAAGAGAGTTAAAGAAGGCCTTTAAGAGATATATGTTCCCATAAATTTGACTCGTCAATTTATGTTAATGATTAAAGTATCACTAATAACACTGTTCACTTCCATAGCGCTTTTTTTTAGTACGATATCCGCGGACGGTATAGTCATAGACCATGATCTACCTGAGAATTTAAAGCCAGGTGAAAAAGCTATAGTAACAGTCAATATAAATAAAGGTGACGTAGCGGGTTTTGCGAAATTGCAATTAGAAATACCTTTTGGCCTCACTGCAAGAGGAGTTAAAAAGAGCGGAGCCTCGTTTACGTTCTCTGGCCAAAAAGCTAAGTTTATTTGGATGACTTTACCGGCTAACCAAGAGTTTCAAGTGGAGTATGAGTTAGAGGCCAGCATCAGTGCCAAAGGTTCTAAAGTAGTCGAGGGCCAGTTTTCTTACATTAAAAATAACGCGCGGATAGATTATAACCTTTCTCCTCAATTAATTCGTTTAGGTGGTGAACCTACTTTAGCAGTGAGGACTCAAACAGAAGCCATAAGATCTTCTAATAAGACTGCGACTGAATTACAAAATGATGTCGTTTGTACTAGAATACTAACTCCTTTAGGCGCTGGGAAATATTTCGTAGAAGTTTCTGTAGATAGAATGGAATCGGATGGGTTTGCTAAGATAAAAGAGGAAATTCCAGCAGGATTCGAAATCACAGAAGATGCTTCAGGTGAGGCTAAAGTGACCCTTGAAGAAAATGGAGTCAAATATGTATGGTTCGAACGACCCTCAGATCCAAATCACAGTGTTTCTTACACTCTTAAAGCGACGCATAACTCTGAAAACCCAATAATAAAAGGTATGCTATCATACTTAGCGAATGATCAACCTATAGAAATTTCAATAGTCCAACAAGAAATCATTAGCTCCCAAGACGATAGCGGAAATGATATTGATCTAATTGAAAACGCTAAAAAAGAGATTGAGCCAATTATTACCTCTAATGGAGGGAATACAAAAGAAACAAAAATAGGAGTTAATTATAAAATCCAGTTAGCGGCTACGCGCACAAATGAGGCTGCCGGTTCATTCAGGGTAAACCACAAGTTTGCTGCTGATATTCAAAAAGAAAATCATGACGGCTGGACAAAGTTTGTTACAGGCTCACACGACGAATATAAAAGTGCTAGAGATGCTAGGAATAACATCAGTGCGGAGTACAGTCAGTTCGATGGTCCATTTGTTACCGCGTACAACAATGGAGATCGAATTACAGTTCAAGAAGCATTAATGGTTTCTAAGCAGAAGTGGTACCAATAGAAAATGTTAACACTCAACGGAGTGCATTCATGGTAATTTTGGTTAATTATTATTGAATTTGTTTAGGTAAATTAATCCGAAAAATCCTCTGTCTCTCAGGGGGTTTTTCATTTCAAATCAAATCTAGGTTATAAAAATACGTTAAGTAATTAGAATAATGACGACTTGGGATATTTATATAAAAAGCTACACTAGTTACTTAAAAATCGAAAGATCCCTAAGTACCAATTCTGTGGTGTCTTACGCCTCAGACATAGGTAAACTGAAAAGGTATTTCACTGAAATCACACCACTATCTTCTCCCCTTAAATTAAACCATGAGGAGCTTTCAATATTTATTCGCTGGATTTCAGAAGTAGGATTTTCTGCAGGAACGCAGGCCAGAATGATTTCAGCTATAAAGAGTTTCTTTAAGTTTCTTCTCCTAGAGAATGAAATAAATGATGATCCATCTCATCTACTAATCTCTCCAAGACTTCAAAGAAAACTGCCCGATACTCTATCAGTTGAAGAAATAGATTTACTTATTAGCGCTATAGATTTAAGCACTGATCATGGCACTAGAAATAAGGCTATGTTAGAAACACTTTATAGCAGCGGACTGAGGGTTTCTGAACTTATAACTCTTAAGCTATCCGGCTATTTCCCGGAAGACAATTACATAAAAGTAAAAGGAAAAGGCGCTAAAGAAAGGCTTATTCCCATAGGGGATAATGCTATCAAATACAATACTATTTACTTCAAATCAGTAAGAAATCATAAGGTTATCAAACCAGGCGAAGAAGACTTTATGTTTCTAAATAAAAGAGGCGTTCACTTAAGCCGAGTCATGATTTTTACCATTATTAAAGATTTAGCTAAAGAAGCGGGAATAACCAAAACTATTTCACCGCATACGTTTAGACATAGTTTTGCGACGCATCTCATAGAAGGGGGAGCAGACTTAAGAGCCGTTCAAACTATGCTTGGGCATGAGAGCATAACTACCACTGAAATTTACACACATTTAGACAGGAGTTTTATACGAGATACATTATTGTCTTGTCATCCTAGAATGAAAAAATGAAAATGGAGTTAGCCCTTATTTTTCCTCATCCTCTATAAAGATAGAGTTGGGCTATTTATATCTCTCTCATGCTACAGGAATTAACATCGAAATTCAGATTTCCCTTTTCTCATAGTTGACTCGAAATTCTGGGCTCTTTTATAATTTTAGGACTAACAAATACAAGCAAAGCTTACCTCAGAATAAAAAGTAGGATTAAAGGTGTTTATTATTGAGTTGCAATGCACTTTTACTTCCTCATCTTATTTAGTTTTATAATCTTCCAATCTCAGCTAGCATAGGAAGTATGGAAACAGTAGCTCAGATGGTTCATTCTTTGTGAAAAACAAATGTTATTAAGCATGAATAAATCGTGACGCTATTTTTATATTTGCCTTCCAATTAATCTATTCGAAAGATGAAGTTTTTAATAAATAGTCAAGCCCTATTAAGACAATTAACACAATTAAGTGGTGTTTTAAATTCAAGTAACACTCTACCCATTTTAGATAATTTTCTATTTGAAATTAAGGGAGGAGAATTAACTATTTCTGCCTCTGATTTAGAAACCACAATGTCTACTTCTATGCCAGTAGAGGCTAAAGATGATCTATTAGTGGCCATTCCAGCTAAAATGTTATTGGATTCATTAAAGCAATTTCCTGAGCAACCGTTGAACTTTACTGTAGATACTAAAACTTTCGGTATAGAAATAGCTAGTGATTTTGGAAAGTATAAAGTTTCTGGATTAAATGGAGAGGAATTCCCTAAAGCTCCTGAGCTAGAGGCCTCTGCTAAATTTGAATTAGATGGCTCTATTCTTTCTAGAGCAATCAGTAAAACGTTAGTTGCTGCAGGAAATGATGATTTAAGACCTGTTATGAGTGGCATCTTCTTCGAGCTTTATGAAGACAATGTAAGATTCGTCGCTACAGATGCTCACAGACTAGTAAGATATACTAGAACTGATGTTTCTGGAGGGGGTTCTGGTTCTTTCATCGTTCCCAAGAAACCATTAAATTTATTAAAGAGTATGGGTTCTTATGCAGATAGCACAGTAACTATTGAGTACAATGATTCTAATGCTCACTTTACGTTCGATAACGTATCACTTATGTGCAGACTTATAGAAGGAAAATACCCTAACTACGAGGCGGTTATTCCTAAAGAAAATCCAAACAAACTTGCTGTAGGCAGACAAGACTTATTGAACTCAATTAAAAGGGTTTCTATATTCGCTAACAAAGCGACGAACCAGGTTAGATTAAAAATATCAGGTAGTGAATTACATATTTCTGCTGAAGATTTAGATTTTGCTAATGCAGCTAACGAGAGGTTAACTTGCTCTTATACAGGAGAAGATATGGAGATAGGATTTAATTCTAGATTCATCATAGACATGTTAGGAAACATCTCTGCAGATAACATTGTCATAGAAATGAGTGCTCCGAATAGAGCTGGAATTATTCTTCCAGAAGGACAAGAAGACAATGGTGAAGATATGCTTATGCTGGTAATGCCAGTTATGCTTAATAACTAGACACTTCACTATATCTAAATCGTCTTTTCGAAGAACATATTTTTACTTTTAAAAGTTAAATCTGCAATTAAACGAAGATCGTATTACAGAGGAGAACTTTATTGTAAAGTTCTACAAATAAATGGCTTCTTGTAATTTCTTACCTCAAGCAGATATAAGCTTAAGCTTTTAAAAGCCCCTATCGATGCCTCTATGGCGCAATTGACGATAAATTTGAACTATAGAAGTTTTACCGTTTAGCTTTGAAGGATTTGAAGTATCTCTTTCACTCTTTAAGAGTTCTAACTCTTCTTCTATCTCCCATCTAGTTTTGGGTCTTTCTGGCAACTCTTTTCTATACACAAAAGCCAATAATACACCAGCTAAAGCTCCTCCTAAGTGGCCTTCCCAGCTTACGCGCTCTTCTATCGGGAATATCCCCCAAATTATACTTCCATAAAGAAAAAGGACTGCCATACTTACTCTAAGAAGAGCAGTGTGTTTTAAATCCATCATACCTGCTGTGAACACAAAAAAAGCTAGTCCATAGACGACTCCGCTAGCTCCTACATGATTACTCCCTGGAGCACCCAAGAAAAAAACGAATAATCCTGAGAATAGAAAAATCACACCCCATACCTTAAGAGCTATCTCTCTATAAAAATAAAACAGCATCGTGTTAAGCACTGCGAAAGAAGCCGTGTTATTCCATATATGCTCCCAACTTCCATGTAAAAAAGCCATAGATAAAACGCCCCACCAATGACCCCACTCTTTAGGATGATTTCCAGCACTTCTCCAGTCAGAGACTCCGCCCCATTCTATTAAAATCTGTATGCCCCATATTATTATTAAAAATAATGCAGTGCTAAAGATTGCATAAAAAACTCTATTTCTTTCTTGACTATCCAATTATTCTGATTCTTCTATTAAAATCTTAAAAGGGTCTTTTTCACAATTCATTTCCTCATAACCATACCCAACTTTCACATCACTTATCACTAAATCTAATGGACCTATACCCTCATGAAAATGAGACACCCTTACTCCATTCCCTAAAGTGTAATAACGCTCCCAAGTGAGCTCTAATCCTCCTATAGGAATTATTTGAACCCACATTTTATAACTCTCTGGAGTTCCATCTGCCGCCAACTTCCATAGATAACTATCACCAGGTGTAGACCCTCCTGAAGAATAAGTAACGAGTAGTCTTTTATCTCCTTCAAAATCTACGACTTCTCTGGTCACTCCATCGTCAAAGGCTTTATAAGGAGCTATTAGCCAAAACATATCGTTATTAAAGAAGTCAATAGCAGACTTAATTAAAACACCCTCATCCTCTTTATCTACTCTTTCTGTTTCTATAAATGCGGCTCCTTTACTCTTGCCTGGAGTTATGTAAACAGTATTCTGATCCCATTTCACTCTTACCATATTTCTATGCTTGTCCCACAGGAAATGGTGCATACCTAAGAACGTCCATTGTACATATTGAATATCATGCCAATGCTCTTTCCCCAAAGCTTTTTCCATTTTCAAAGCCATTTTGTCTGCTTCTTCTCCCGATTCTCCTCCAGTTGGCAGAGATTCATTCGCTACTATTCCTGCGATTATAATAAGGGTTATTAGTATTATCACTACTAATACTAACCTTTTTAGTATCTTCATTTTATTAATATTTACCCTCGTAAAAATAAACCTATGCTGATGAGAATTACCACCTTATTTATATTCCTGCTAACATCTATCAACTCATTGTCACAGCTCAGTTATGATGAAGAAATAGAAAAACATAGAGATGAAATTAACCTAGAGTTTAGATCTGATAGCACGAGTATTTTAACAGAAGAAGATCGAGTCGGTTTTTCTGGCTTAGAATTCTTTGCCCCTGATTACGCGTACAATGTGGAGGTAAGGTTCAAAAAACTCAAGAAAGGAGAAGTCATTGGATTCTCTACAAGCACAGATAGAATAGCTAAATACAGACCTTATGGAATATTAAAGTTTAAAATCGACGGGGTCAAGTGTAAGCTTACTATTTATGCTCCAGCCAGAGAAATATCAGGTTATCCTGGATACTTGTTCTTACCGTTTAAAGATTTTACTAATGGACAAGAAACATACGGAGGCGGAAGATACTTAGACCTAAAACAATCAGATTTAGCTAAAAAATTCAGACTGGATTTTAACCTTTGTTATAACCCATACTGTGCTTATTCAAATGGTTTTTCATGCCCCGTCCCTCCCGATGAAAATCACCTAGACGCAGAAATTAAAGCTGGAGTTAAATCATTTCATTAAAACTAGGTTAAAACAGAACTACTTCAAAGAGCAAGAAGTAGAACAAACATGTAACGCCTAGTTGAATGGTTTATTGATTAAACGTAGGCAAAGACAACAAAGAGCTTGCCCCAAAAAAAAGGACGCCTAAACAGGCGCCCTGTAATATCTGTCTTAAACTTATTTTAATGATGTGACTGTAGTCATTTCTATGGTCATAGGAATTTCCATCTCTGTAGGCATCTGGGCATTGGCTTCTATTACCGTACTTCCAGTCATAGCTCCAGTTTGAGAGTACATCTTTAATAAACCTGTTTTAGTATTCATCTCCCCTTCTCCAGAGAAACTTCCTTCCATATTTACACTCATCCCCATTCCCTGCTGATCTTGTTCTCCAGACATGGAACTCGCAGATTCACTAGTAAATTCAAATTTCTTTTTGGAAACATTACTCGCTGTATATTCTGTATTCAACTTCACTGTCATATCACCCTCAGTAATACTCTCTAGTTCCCATTTAGCGCCTTCTTCATAATCCTTTCCATAAGCCACCGGGAAAATCGCTTTATAGTTTTTTTTCAATCCTGTCTCATCAAAAAACTGAGCAAGGTCAGCTCCACTAACCTCAATCGCTTC
Organism: Flavobacteriales bacterium UBA1958; assembly: GCA_002336675.1. Classification (GTDB taxonomy): domain Bacteria; phylum Bacteroidota; class Bacteroidia; order Flavobacteriales_D; family Sanyastnellaceae; genus ASP10-05a. The sequence goes on from DDEI01000016.1 coordinate 44,020, forward strand.
TATATCTAACAGTAACTGGTCCATTCCATCCGTTGAGAGTAAATTTCCCTCCATATCAACTCGAACACTTATTTCTTTTCCTAGAAGTGATCTCATCGCATCATTGAAAGAGTTAGACTCTCCACTAGAGTCCATACTAATATCCATTCCCTGCATAGGAGACTTCATCGTTACCATTAATGATTTATAGACTTGAGTAAATAGAATCTCACTTTCAGATAATTCTGTCACTACCAAATCCATTTCTGTATGTACGCTTAAGTCCATAGCCATCTCCATACCCATCATACTCTGAGTGATTTTCTGCTCTACGTTAGAAGTCATGACAAATGAATCTCCTACTTTCAATTTCAGCTGGTACTTATTTCCTGCTAAGGCAGAAAAACTAATGACTAATGTGAGCGTAATTAAAAA
>DDEI01000016.1:44794-52403 GCA_002336675.1 Flavobacteriales bacterium UBA1958
AAAAATAAGCTATGATTGAATTAATCAGTCTTAAATTTTGCCAAAGAATTAATTACACTTCTACCTTTGGATACTTCTTTGTCAATTCTGACTTTTTTTCTTGAACTTTTAATTCATGTCTCTCTTTATTCTCAGAACTCACTTTATGGCTTTGAAACAACTGAAATTTGTGAAGTTCCTCAATAACTTTAATAGACTTCTCATCAAAAACAAACTTAAGAAAGGCCTCTTGCACATAATCTACCGCCATTTCTGATGGATGAACCAAGTCTTTTTTGAAAAACCTATAATCTCTCAAGTCATCTACCACAAGCTCATAGCTCGGGAAGTAAAAAGCATTACCTGTAGACTCACATACATTATGAACAGCAGTTAGGAGCTGTGCCTTACTCCTATTATTTTCTACTAATCCATCTTTCACATGCCTCACTGGGCTAACGGTTAAAACTATTTTTAATGAAGGATTTTTGCGGTGCAATGCCTCTGTAACTTCTTCAAGCTTCTTCTCAATAACAGCTAAACTAGTTAGCTTTTTCTCAAAAAAGGTCTGAGGTAACTTATGGCAATTAGCAACTACCCGCCCTTTACTCTCATATCCAAAAGAAGTTCCTAAGGTCAAACATAACAGCTTAGAATTAGCCAAACCGTGACGCAACAATCCTATATCTAGATTTAATTTCTCGATTAATCTTTCTTTAGATTTATCTGAATAAGACCCATGATGTGCTAAACTGTAGAATCTATTTTCATGATGCAGAAGATTAGCAGGTGAATAGCTGAACTCAGGGTCTAATGATTTTGATACTATTTCTAACAATGGCAGCGGATGAAAGATCACTCCAAAAGGATTCGTTAGTAATGGAATTCCTAATCTCTTAAACCTTTCTCCCATTTGGTCAGAAAAGCATGACCCCATAAACACCATTCCCTCAAAAGGGTTTATTTGAAAAGGAGCTTGCTTAATATTTAATTCGGTTCTAAACTTCACTGGACTGTGTATTAAATCGCGATAAAATTAGTGATGAATGTGCTTTCTTTGTGATTCTAACAAAGCCATGGGAGAAATCATACAAATAGAGGGAGCTAGAGAGAATAATCTACAGGATATATCTATAGATATCCCTAGAAATAAACTAGTTGTAATTACTGGGCTAAGCGGAAGTGGAAAATCATCCTTGGCTTTCGATACTATATATGCAGAGGGTCAAAGAAGATACATAGAAACTTTTTCTGCTTATGCCCGACAGTTTTTAGGAGGAATGGAAAGACCAGATGTGGATAAAATAGACGGTCTAAGTCCTGTCATTTCTATAGAACAAAAAACCGTTTCAAAGAACCCGAGAAGCACAGTAGGCACTATTACGGAGATTTATGATTTCATGAGATTATTATTCGCCAGAGCGAGTACTGCTTTTTCTTATGAAACTGGTGAAAAAATGGTACGCTACTCTGATAAGCAAATCGTGGATTTAATTCTAGAGAAGTATGAAGGTGAAAAAATAGTCTTCTTGGCTCCTGTAGTAAAAGGTAGAAAAGGACACTATAGAGAACTTTTTGAACAAATAGCCAAGCAAGGATTCGTAAAAGTGAGAACAGATGGAGAAGTGAAAGACATCACGCCTTCAATGAGATTAGATCGATATAAAGTACATGACATAGAAATCGTAGTAGATCGTCTAAAAGTTACTCCAGAAAACAAGCATAGAATAGCTCTAGCAGTTACCAAATCTATGCAGCAGGGAAAAGGAACTCTGATGGTAATGCTTCATGAATCAGAGGGAACTAAGCATTTTAGTAGATTTCTCATGTGTCCTACTTCAGGAATAGCCTACGCAGAGCCAGAACCTAACCTATTTTCTTTTAACTCTCCTTACGGAGCATGTAAAAAGTGTAACGGTCTTGGGGAAGTAGCAGAGATAGACATTAAAAAAATAATTCCTAATCCGGATAAAACCATTCGGTCTGGAGCTATAGCTCCACTAGGTGAATACAAGTCTAATTGGATATATAATCAAGTAGAGGCTATACTGCGCCATCACAGTCATAAACTCACTGATAAAATTTCTGACTTAAATGAACAACTGGTGAACACCATACTATATGGTTCTGATGAGATGATAGACATGGGAGACTTAGTTGGCGTTTCTTCTTATTCTGTAAAATTCGAAGGGGTGATTTCTTTCATAGAACGTCAAGCTGAAGAAACTACATCTGCGCCATTGCTTCGCTGGGCCCATAGCTTTATGAATAAAGTAACCTGCAGCGAGTGTGAAGGGAAGAGGCTGAAAAAAGAGGCTTTCTATTTTAAAATAGGAGAAAAAAACATAGCAGAATTAGCCTCTATGGATATAAAGGATTTAAGCGAATGGTTCATAGGCGCAGACAAGCATTTCGGAAAAAAAGAACTGACAATAGCCAGAGAGCCACTTAAAGAAATAAGAAACAGACTTCAATTTTTAGTAGACGTAGGACTTACTTACCTTTCTTTAAACCGGAGTTCTAAGTCCTTATCTGGTGGCGAAGCACAGCGCATTAGACTAGCTACTCAAATAGGATCAGAGCTGGTAAACGTACTCTACATTCTTGATGAGCCAAGTATAGGGCTTCACCAGAGAGATAATTTTAGGTTGATTAACTCGCTAAAGAAGCTACGGGATATAGGAAACTCTGTAATAGTGGTAGAGCATGACAAAGACATGATGCTAGCCTCTGACCAAGTAATAGACATCGGTCCTGGAGCCGGAATACATGGTGGAAAAATAGTGGCTCAAGGAAGGCATGATGAACTAGAAAGTCAAGGCTCCATAACAGCGCTTTACCTCAACGGTAAGAAAGAAATAACCATACCTAAAAAGCGAAGAAAAGGTAACGGGAAGCACTTAACGTTAACTAAAGCCTCTGGAAATAACCTTAAGGATGTCTCGGTTAAGTTTCCTTTAGGAAAACTGATTTGCGTAACTGGAGTGAGCGGTAGTGGAAAATCTACTCTCATAAACGGAACACTCTACCCACTGCTAAATGCTCATATTTACAAAGGGGTTAAAAAGCCACACCCTTACAAGTCGATAAAAGGACTAGAGCATCTAGATAAAGTGATAGAAATAGACCAAAGCCCGATAGGAAGAACTCCACGTTCTAACCCTGCCACTTACACCGGAATATTCTCAGAGATTAGAAACATTTTCTCTGTAATTCCAGAAGCCAAAATTCGAGGATACAAACCTGGACGGTTTTCATTTAACGTAAAGGGTGGAAGATGTGAGACCTGCAAAGGTGGAGGTTTAAAGCTCATAGAGATGAACTTTTTACCTGATGTTTATGTAGAATGTGAAGACTGCCAAGGAAAGCGCTACAATCGAGAAACACTAGAGATTAGGTATAAGGGCAAAACCATCTCAGACATACTCAACCTTACCGTAGAGAACGCCATACCCTTTTGGCATGGGCATCCTAAAATTTTGAATGTTGTTCAAACACTTCATGATGTAGGTCTAGGTTACCTAACCCTAGGACAACAATCCACCACTCTTAGCGGTGGAGAAGCTCAACGCGTTAAGCTATCGACAGAACTTAGCAAAAGAGGAACTGGACAGACTTTTTATATACTGGATGAGCCCACGACGGGTTTACATTTTGAAGATGTAAAGATGCTTTTAGATGTTCTTTATAGGCTTACTGATGAGGGGAATACGGTATTGGTTATAGAACACAATATGGATGTAATAAAAGTAGCCGATCATATTATAGATTTAGGTCCGGAAGGCGGTTCTGGAGGTGGATCCATCATAGCTGAAGGAACTCCTGAGCACATAGTGAAAATTGAAGACAGTTACACGGGGAGATTTCTAAAAGAAGAAATGTAAGGATAATAAGAAACCATTTTAATCCTCTAATTAAATGGATTAAAATAGAATTTTGATTTTTTAGTTGCCACAAAAGAAAAATCATTGGATAAAAAAATGACCGTTACGGCAGTTTAAAAATTTATACCTAGAGAGACTATAATCATTTAATGTTTTGTCGCTCAAGTCAACTTATGCATTCTACAAATTAAATCCTATTCTGCACCCTGCTGAATTAAACCAACAACCCATAAACCACTCAGGCATTCAAAAATATGAATGTCAGTTATTTAACTAAAAAACGAATCAGAAACTCACAAAATACGTGTGTAAAACTTTAGGAGAACCGAGAGCTAAAACCCTCCTTTCAAGATGTATCTTTACATTAATATTACCAGTTAAAGAAGCGAGTAGAACAAAATTTGCAGAAGCGAATAAAGAATTAATTTTAATGACATTGGAAGAAACTCTTGTGTTATAACTAAAATAGAAATGGGAAAAGTAATAACAATCGCTAACCAAAAGGGAGGAGTAGGAAAAACTACTACTGCCATGAATCTATCCGCTGCTTTAGGCGTTTTAGAATTCAAAACACTACTGGTAGATGCAGACCCACAAGCTAATGCTACAAGTGGAATAGGAATAAACCCTAAAGAAGTTACTTCTAGTATTTATGAATGTATAGTTGGAGATGAGTTAGCTGCAGATGCCATTATATCTACTAAAAACCCCAATCTAGATATTATACCTGCACATATAGATTTAGTAGGGGCTGAATTAGAACTCATAAATGTAGAAAATAGAGAATACATGATGAGAAAAGCCCTGGCTCCTATTCTGAGCAGTTATGACTTTATCATTATAGACGCTTCACCATCACTAGGCCTTATTACAGTGAATGCCCTAACGGCTTCTGACTCAGTTATAGTTCCGGTTCAGTGTGAATACTTCGCATTGGAGGGATTAGGAAAACTCCTAAACACGATAAAAATTATTCAAAGTCAAATAAATGAAGACTTAAGCATAGAAGGCGTACTGCTCACTATGTATGACACGCGACTAAGGCTAGCGAATCAAGTAGTGGAGGAAGTTCGAATGCATTTTTCAGATCTTGTTTTTGATACTGTGATTCACAGAAACACCAAGCTCGGAGAAGCTCCTAGTTTTGGCGAAACTATCATCACACATGATGCCTCATGCAAAGGAGCTGTGAACTATTTAAACTTAGCTAGAGAAATTCTTCAAAAGAATGAAATGACTAAGATGAAAGATTCAGATAAGTACATTCACATAGATGGCTAAAAAAAAAGCACTCGGCAGAGGACTTAGTGCCCTCTTAGAAAACGCCGAAAACATCTCTAGACCTAAACCTTTAGAAGAAGGCTCTATAGGAAATGTAGCAGGGAGTATAGCCATGCTTAAGATTTCTCAAATAGAAGCTAATCCTTTCCAGCCAAGAAATAATTTTAAGAAAAGTCCTTTAGAGGAACTTTCTAAAAGCATTACTGAATATGGAATTATTCAACCAGTAACAGTGAGAATGATAGCCAGTGCGCGCTATCAGCTTATTTCTGGAGAAAGAAGGTTTAGAGCTTCTCAGTTGGCAGGGTTAACAGAGATACCAGCATACATTAGAAAAGCAGATGATCAAACCATGTTAGAAATGGCATTGGTAGAAAACATCCAAAGAGAGGACTTAGATGCGATAGAAGTAGCTATTAGTTACCAGAGACTAATCGAAGAATGTAAACTCACACAAGAATCACTAAGTAATAAAATAGGTAAGAATAGATCTACAGTGACAAACTACTTAAGACTTTTAAAACTGCCAGCAGAAATTCAAATCGGTATTATCGAGAAAGAAATATCCATGGGTCATGCTAGAGCGTTAGTCTCACTAACTGATGGTGATTTTCAACTAGAGTTATTTAATAGAGCCATTAAAGAGGGTCTTTCAGTAAGGCAAGTAGAGCAATTAGCAAAAGGAAAAAAATCTAATTCTTCACAGAATAACCGACCTACTCTTTCGTTTGAATTACAGAAAAAGAGTGATAAACTTAAAAGTGTATTTGGTTCTGACACTTCCTTAAAACTAAAAGACAGTGGTCAAGGAAAAATAGAAATTCCTTTTAAATCTGAAGCTCAGCTCAAAGAAATCCTAGTCTTGCTTAATCTCTAATGATTCGACTCTTCCTTTTTATAGTTCTGATGACCCTTTCTGAAATTGGAAATGCTCAATTAGTAATTGAAAAAGATTCCACCCAAACGAAGAGAACTCATTTCGCTAAAAAAGCTACACTACTCTCCACAGCTATCCCCGGAGCTGGACAGATCTACAATAAGAAAATATGGAAAGCACCGATCGTTTGGGGAGGAATGGGAACATGTGTTTATTTCGCTATAAACAATAGAGAAGCTTTCAGGCTATATAAAACTGAAGCTTTTAACCGAGAATCTGATCCAAATTTTACCTCTAGGCTCACATATCAGAACTCTCCATACGCTAATTATTTAAAAAATGCGCCAGATATAAAAATGGAAGATGAAGATCTATATGACAGATTAGACAAGAGAAAACGATGGTTAGATCTAAGTTACTTTGCAGCAGTAGTTGTTTACGGCCTAAATATCATAGATGCTAACGTAGATGCACATCTATTCGATTACGATATCTCCCCGGACATCTCTTTAAGAATAATTCCTGCGCCAGTGTTTATAGCATCACCTAAAGCTGGATTAAGTTTTACCCTTAATTTTTAGAAATGAGAATAGCGATAATTGGTTATGGTAAGATGGGAAAAACAATCGAAGCACTGGCTTTAAAAAAAGGTTACGAAATCGTTTTAAAAACTACTGGCAAATTTCCGGCCGATGAATCTTCTTTAAAAGAATCTAAGGCAGATGTCGCGATAGAATTCACACAACCTGATAAAGCGGTTAAAAACCTTCTAATGTGCGCTAAGGCCCAAATCCCAGTAGTCACAGGGACCACTGGTTGGTACGATCACTTATCTGAAGTCGAAAATGAATTTAAGTCGCATTCCGGTAAACTTATTTACAGCAGCAACTTCAGTATTGGAGTTAACATATTCTTCAAACTGAATGAATATTTATCCAGGATAATGGCTAGATATGATAGCTACGACCCCTTAATCAAGGAGACACACCACACTGAAAAAATAGATAGTCCAAGCGGAACAGCGATCACCTTAGCCGAAGATATCATTTTTCAAATGAAAAGAAAAGACGCTTGGGAAAATGAACTCTCCGGAAATGGGGAGAAGCTGAGTATTATTTCTAAAAGAGAACCAAATGTTCCGGGAACTCATGAAATCAGTTACACAGGTCTTAACGATGAGTTGTCTATAAAACACCAAGCTAATAACAGAGATGGATTCGCTTTAGGCTCTATATTAGCCGCCAAATGGCTGCTGCATCAAGAAAGTGGAGTTTATTCCATGAGAGATTTCCTAAAAATAAAATAAGAAAATGTTTACAATACCCTATATACTCCTTTACCTACTAATACTTACTCTTTTTATATGCTTAGGAACTGTTTTTGAAAAAGCAGGAAAAGAAAAATGGAAAGGTTATGTACCTATATTGAATTTCTTTACGTGGCTACAAATCCTAAAAAGACCTTGGTGGTGGCTTCTATTATTAATTATTCCTGGAGTAAATCTCATCATGCTTATTATCATGAATGTAGAAACTGCCATCGCTTTTGGTAAAAGAAGCACAAAAGAACAGTGGTTTTTCGGTGCTCT
>DDEI01000016.1:52810-61430 GCA_002336675.1 Flavobacteriales bacterium UBA1958
AAAGAAAAAAAGTCAACCAAGAGAATGGGGAGAAGCTATTGTTTTCGCAGTAGTAGCAGCTACAGTAATTAGAACGTTCTTTTTCGAGGCCTTTACCATCCCTACTGCTTCCATGGAAAGCAGCATGAATGTAGGTGACTACCTATTTGTGAGTAAAATGTCTTATGGGGCTAAAAGCCCAATGACGCCAATATCTATACCATTAGTTCACAATAGAATACCGGGGACACTGAACGATAGCTACGCAGATTGGTTTAAAATGCCCTACTTTAGAATGCCTGGTTTTGGAAACGTAGAGAGAATGGATGCTATGGTATTTAATTATCCGCATGGAGATACTGCCATAGTAGATGACTTTTTAATGGGGCATGATTATCATTCCATTCTTACAGAGTCTGCTATATTCATGGCTGCTGATTCAAAAGAGTCCAACATGCGAGATAGAACCAGAGCCAATAACGCTCGAGCTCAATACTTAAGTAATCCGGAGAAGTACAGAAGTATGGCGAGAGAAAGAATGGAAAAAGGGTTCGTCCCCTACTCTGGAATGACTGGTGTGAATCATAAAATTGGAGGTTTAAAAGTTAGACCTATAGATAAAAGAGAACATTATATAAAGAGATGTACCGGACTTCCTGGAAATAAACTTGAAATAAAAAATCAAGTTATTCATATAGATGACGTGCCAATAGAAAATGCTGAAAACACTCAGTTCTCTAATCTCCTCTATCTAAAAAACCCATTAACTCGATTAGAAGTAGCCGAAATTTTCGGACTTCACTCATGGTATCAAGTTAAACTAAGATCTCAGGGGATAGAAAGAAAGACTAACGACCGTTCTAAAGAATTCTTAATCACCTGCAGTAATAATTCAGTAGCCGAAATGAGAGCAAATTCCTCAGTCGTAGACAGTGTAGTAAACAATATTGTTCCCGCAGGAAATGGTTATGGATTTTTAAAGATGTTTCCTAACTCAAATCTTGCACCATTTAATAAATGGAACATAGATAATTATGGGCCGGTAAACATTCCTGCTGAAGGAGAAGTAGTAAATCTTACCTTAGACAATGTGCCACTTTACAAGAGAATTATAGAAGCTTATGAAGGAAACACCCTAGAGATTAAAGAAGGTAAGATCTTTATTAATGGCTCCGAATCTGACAGTTATACTATCAAGCAAAACTATTACTGGCTTATGGGGGACAACAGACATAACTCAGCGGATAGTCGCTTTTGGGGATTTGTTCCCGAAGACCACGTAGTAGGAAAAGCCGCATTTACCTGGATGAGCAGAACCAATGCTAACGACCACTTCGAAACGGGATTTAGATGGGATAGGATGTTCAAAACAGTGAAATAAAATGAACTGTACCGTTCTTCCTATTTGTTCTTTTGGAAATATAAAATGGTGGAGCTTATTTTTAACCTCTAAAAATGTTACACTTAACGGTTATGAGAACTTTCAGAAACAAACTTGGAGAAACAGATATGATATTCAAGGAGCTAACGGGATTCAATCATTAACAATCCCTATTGCTAGAGAATCTGGGGTAAAGACCAAAACAAAAGACATACAGCTCTTCGATGAAACTCATTGGAAAAAAGTACACTGGAGAAGTATAAAAAGTGCTTATGGATCCAGCCCGTTTTGGATTTATTATTCAGATGCAATAAAGAATATGTACACCTCTGAGTTCACCACTCTTTACGAGTTTAGCGTAAAATCTATAGAATTAATACTAAAGGAATTAGAACTCGAAAATGAATTACAAACAGCTCTTGAAAAACCAAATCAAGATGTTGATTTCTCTAAAGAGTTTAAACCCTCCAAATGTCATTTTAAAAACAAGCCTTACCTACAGGTATTCTCAGACAGATTTGAGTTTCAACCAAACTTGTCTATTCTAGACTTACTATTTAATCTAGGGCCAGAAACTGAACACTACTTAACTCAATTAACCCCACCAAAGATTTAGATGAATTATTAAGAAAGTTAATTGACCTCTCTGAATTTCACTAAAATATCTTACAACTGATGAATTTTTAACTTGTAATTTAGAAAGTAATCTTAAATTTCATAAGCATCGCATGGTCACCACTATAGGGTTCCAATCGATAAAAATGTTCTAAACTAGCCAAATAGAGTTATGGGTTATACGTAAAAATAAGTTCTGAATATTAGAATTAAAGAAGCACTGAAAATTACACCATTATATACTTAATAAACTTAGATAAAAGCACTTAACAACGAAAACGTAAAGCAAACGTTATAAATGAAGACACTCATATAAACAAACAGTAAGACCTTTAATCCTGGATGATAAAGTTAAACAAGCGTTGCAAAGCGAAAAAAATACTAATTATGCTAAATGACCTATGGAATTAAGTACCTTTGCGCTCCCTTTATAAAAATAAATTAATTAACCGGGTTTAGGACCCTTATAAAATTATTAAAGATGGCAACTAAAATTAGATTGCAAAGACATGGAAAGAAAGGAAAACCTTACTTCCACATTGTAGCGGCAGACTCTAGAGCTAAAAGAGACGGACGTTATATCGAAAGAATTGGAAATTACAATCCAAATACCAATCCTGCTACGATAGAATTAGATTTTGATAGAGCTGTATATTGGCTTCAAGTAGGGGCTCAACCTACTGATACTGCAAAAGCAATTTTATCGTATAAAGGAGCTATTTATAAGAATCACTTATTAAAAGGAATCGCCAAAGGAGCGCTTACTGAAGATCAAGTGAATAAAAAATTCGATGCTTGGCTTTCTGAAAAAGAAGGAAAAGTACAAGCACAATTAGACTCAATCAAAAGTGCTGATGAAAAAGTAAAAGCTGATGTTTTTGCTGCTGAAAAAGCAATCAACGAAGAAAGAGCTAATTTAATAGCTGCTGCACAATCGGCACTAGCTGCTGACGCTGCTGCTGCTACTGAAGCCGCGGCTGCCGCTATCGCTGCAGAAAAAGCTGCAGCTGCTGCACCTGCTATTGTTGAAGAAGTTTCTGCTCCCGTTGAGGAAGTTGTAGCTGAAGCTCCTGCTGCTATTGAAGAAGTTGCGGTTCCTACTGAAGAGGTTGCTGCTCCTGCTGAAGAAGCTGTAGCTGAAGCTCCTGCTGCTATTGAAGAAGTTGATGCTCCTGCTGAAGAGGTTGTAGCTGAAACTCCTGCTGCTATTGAAGAAGTTGCGGTTCCTACTGAGGAGGTTGTAGCTGAAGCTCCTGCTGCTGAAGAAAAAGCTGAAGATTCATCAAAGGAAGAGAAAGCATAAATAAAACTTTTATAAAAGGGCTAAAGCCGCTTTCTCAAAATGAAAGTGGCTTTTTTTTGACCTAGTTTTTATTAAAGATTTTGTAATTAAATTTGTGCCCATGAATAAAGAAGACTTATTCTATCTTGGAAAAATTACCAAAATAGTCGGCTACAAAGGTGAAATCGCCATTTTCATGGATGTAGATTCCCCTGAGAACTACTTTAGTATTAAATCCATAATAGTAGAGACTAAAAACACCCTTGTCCCCTTTTACTTCGATTGGATTCAGTTTAGAAAAGACCGCCATTTCAAGGCCAAACTTATAGGTGTAGATACAGAAGAACAATCACTCGCATTGGTTAATTCTGAATTATACCTACCCATTAACCAACTTCCTAAGCTCGAGGGAAACAAATTCTATTTTCATGAAATTATAGACTTTAAGGTTGTTGGACAAAATGAAGGAGAAATTGGATTAATTAAACGCGTAATAGACCTTCCTGCTAATCCATTATTTGAGGTGCTAAATGATTCTGGAGTAGAGATACTGGTACCGATGAATGACAATGTAATTCAGAAAGTAGATCGAGATGCTAAAACGATTTTTGTTATTTTACCAGAAGGCTTACTCGATTTGTATTTATCCTAATACTTGTATCAATTCCAAAAGAATCCCCTCAGTTATTTAAAAAATTTTACTCATCCTACGCAAGATTTTTGCTTAAGGAAAAAGCTCTAATAGTCCATTAGCATATAGCGATTAATCAAATTGCCTTTGCTGTTTATCAGATTATCAATTAACAGACATGCAGCACGCATTTGGTATTGCCGCCAATTCAAATTTTGTATTAACCATAGCCAACTTATTCCTCGTTCCTTGAATACATGAAATCTCAAGTTTAGCCTCTCACTCGAAAGAGAAAGTAATACTGGTTGCTCGTATGAAGAAAAGAGCCCTGAACAAATGACCTTGACTTAAATATATTCTAGTTTTCAATAATTTGATACACTGCTTACTAAATGCTAACCAAAGTATCTTCCAGTATTCAATTCAGTAAAGAAAAACGAGTGCGATCCCTTTTCATGAAAGAGACATTGTGATACAAGTTAGAACAAATCAAATTAGACTCAGAGCCACACTATCACATATAACAATATAAACCCAATTAATCAACTTTAAATTTCTTCTGTCTGTTAATACAAAAATACCACGAAAGAGGTATTGCCTATAGAGAGCCATAAAGATACATTTGTATTCTTATTTAGATTAAGTCTAAATAAGAGAGACTTGATCCTCCATCCTACATAGACATATGGAAAAAAACATTCACCACTTTAAAAAACACCTATGCTTTACAAAACATTTTTAGCTATCCTGATTTCTATAGGATTTAATCTAACCGCTTATTCCCAAAACAACCAAAACCAAGATGCCGAAGCCATTAAGTCTATGTGCGGGTGTTTCCAAGTGACTTTCAACTTTGCTGAAACATTCACTTACTCAGTAGATTCGCTTTACCGTCCTTCTCGCACAGAAACCTCTTCAGCCCTAGAATACGCTCAATTAGTAGTAGATGAAGATGATAAAATATCTATTCAGCATATTTTACAAGTAGGCGACCCATCAGAACCATATATAGTGAAGCACTGGCGTCAAGATTGGCTTTACGAAAACACTGATTTCTACATGTACAACGCTGATAATAAATGGGAGTTTCAGAAAAAATCTAATAAAGAGGTGAAGGGCCAATGGACTCAGAAAGTATTCCAGGTAGACGATAGCCCTAGGTATGAAGGATCATCCACATGGGTGCATATAGACGGAAAAAGCTATTGGGAGAATACTACCAATGCACCACTTCCAAGAAGAGAATACACTACCAGAAGCGATTATAATTTAACGCTAAGAGGAAATAGGCATGAGATTACTGATATTGGATGGGTTCATGATCAAGACAATAAGAAAATTATAAAATCTGTTAGTGAAGGGAATGTAATTCTAGCTGAAGAAAAAGGATTTAATACTTATGTCAGGGTAGAAAACAGCAGATGCCAGGGCGCTATAGACTGGTGGACGAATCACTATGAAAAATGGCAGCATGTTCGAAATAAGTGGACAGATGTCTATGGCAGAAACTCCGATTTGACTCTAGAAGAAAAGGTGGATAATAAAGCATTGTACAAGCACCTCTTTGCTGATGAATGTACGACGCAGAAAGATATCAATGAGATTATAGAATCTTTTGTAAAGAACTAACTATGAAGAAATCAGTTGTTTTCCTACTTTCAGTGTTAGCTTTTATAAGCATATCCTTTGCTGAGGATAACACATTTTTAGACCGTTCCTACTGGAAATCTAATCCATCTATAGCTGATATTAACCAGAGAATAGCCGAGGGTCATGATGTGACGGATATGAACGAATATGCCTTTGATGCAGTATCCTATGCACTTATAGAGAAAGTGGATAATAACACTATAAAACACCTACTTTCTTTTGAAGGAAACGGAGCCAATAAGCTCACTCATGATGGTAGGACATATGTTTTCTGGGCAGCCTACCGGTCCAATTTAGAAATCATGAAATACCTTTTAAGTAAGGGTGCTAAAACAAATATAATTGACAGCCATGGCTATTCGTTACTCAACTTTTGTGGTGTAACTGGCCAAATAGATAAGCGCATTTATCAATTCTGCTTAGAAAATGGTTCCAATCTATCTGAAAAAAACAATGAGGGAGCTAACTGCCTCCTTTTAATCATTCCGTTTATTACAGACTTCACTCTCATAGACTTTTTTATAGAAAATGGAGGCTCTTATAAAGATACAGATAGGTATGGAAACGGTCTTTTTAATTACGGTTCTAAACGTGGAAACATAGATCTACTGAATTATTTAGCTAGGAAAGGGGTGGATACAAATGTGACAGACACTGAAGGTGAGAATGCTTTTTTTAAAGCAGCTTATGGAACTAGAGGGCACTCCAACACCATAGAAATTTTCGAGTATTTAACTTTGCTGGGGACTGATATAAAAGCGGTTAATATTCATGGAAAGAACATACTACATATCTCATCTAGCTCTAATGAACATATAGAAGTGATAGAGTATCTACTAAAACTTGGCCTAGACCCGCATTTAAAAGACATTCAAAGAAACACTGCTTTTCATTTGGCATCTTCTGGTAACAGTCTAGAAATAGTTACCCATTTGCATAATCACACCAATAATTCTTTTCAAACTAATGAAAACGGGCACACCCCTTTAGATTTAGCTGTGGCGAACAATTCTCCTGAGGTAGTTAAATTACTAGTTTCTAATTACGTGTTGCAAAGCGCTGAAGAAACCTACAATCCCGAAATAGCTCACCTACTCATTTCGCAGTTCCGTGAATCTAAGGCAGACGAGTTTTATAAAAAGCTCGAAATATTAAAGTCTATGGACGTAGATTTCAACATAAGAAATCAGAAAGGTCAAACCATTATTCATGCTGCTGTGCTTAAAAATAACCTAGACTTAATAAGGGTGATGGAGAAACTGGGAGTAGATATAAATGCTGCTGATAATGAAGGCCTCACTTCACTGCACCTGGCCAGCATGAAAGCTCATAATATGGAGGTACTGAAGTTACTAACCGAATTAGGGGCAGACACTTCCCTAAAGACAAGCTTCGGAGAGAGCACTTTAGAGTTAGCCATGGAAAATGAACTTCTACCCTATTCTAAAACACTAGTTAAATTGCTAAAATGAAAATCTCAAACTTTATACTAATTGTACTAGCATTTGGAGTATTAGCAGCTTTTACCAGCCAAAACATTACTTCGAATTACAAATGTATGATTCAATTAAAGAACTACACTGGCGAAGGTGCTTATGTTATCGTCTCTATTCTGGACTCTCATGAGGAGTACAGCGAAACACTTTACGTGCAGGGAGAAGATAAAGACTGGTTCAACGAAATCAGCGAATGGTGGAAATTTTACGGCAAGTACCGCCCTAATTTAGATGCTATTACTGGAGCAACTGTTAGTGGAGGTGAGCGAACTATCAATCTGATAAAGATCCCAACAGACAAGATAGACGCAGGTTACTATCTCCGTTTTGAGACTGCAGTAGAAGATCAAGAATATTACACTACCGACTTACAACTTGAGTTGACCACAGAAAATTTGACTCAAAAGAGAGAGGGTTCTGGATTCATACGCTATGTGAAAATAATAGCTCAATAAAACAGAATTTACCTAAATGACAGTCTCTATTTGGAGATACAGCCACTTGGCACTTTTCTTAATATCGTCACTGTTTTTAATAGCAGCCGCCCTCTCAGGTCTAATTCTATCTTTCGACCCTATTTCCGAGGAATTTAAATCAGAACATAATAGCGGTTTGTCAGAGATAAATCTCTCGGAACTTATTCAGTCTGTCAACTCTAATTTTGATGAGACGTTCACAGTAGAGATAGACGATAACAGTTTTATAAAAGCCTCTATAATTATAGAGGGTGAAAGTAAGCAAATCTATTTAAGCCCAATTACTTGGAAGCAGATAGGTAACGTAAGAGAAAAAAATTCATTTTTCCAATTCGTTACTAATTTTCATCGCTCTCTTTTTCTTAAGACCACAGGCCGACTTTTGGTAGGTATATTTTCATTTTTTCTTCTCTTAATAGCATTTTCTGGCATATTTCTTTTAGCCAGGCGCCATGGCGGATTTAGACATCTATTTTCTAAAGTGCATAAAGATGAGCCTAGCTCCTATTGGCACGTAAAAATGAGCCGATGGTTTTTCATTCCTATTGTGATTATATCGGTATCTGGTGTTTTTCTTTCGGCTGAGAGGTTTTCTCTCCTACCCACTTGTAAGAATGAAGAAGAAAGCCCTAAAAGCCAGTGGAGTGGTAAAAATGCACTTGATCTTATAACCCTTGCTGATATAACTAAGCTAGAGTTTCCATTTTCTGAGGATGAGGATGAGTACTTTCTAATAGACCATCATTCAGGAAAACTCAAAGTAAACCAGTTTAACGGAGAAGTAGTGCTTATGAAAAGCTTTCGTAACATGCATTACCTAACTAACTGGATGTCTTTTATGCACACTGGAGAAGGCAGCATTATCTGGTCTGCTATCCTCATGCTGACTTCTTTAGCAATTCTGTTTTTTATGATTTCTGGATTTTCTGTTTTTTTAAAGAGACGGTCAAAATCTCTGTCTAAACTCGAAACACAAACTGATAAAACTACAGCTCAAATCATTATACTAGTAGGCTCAGAGAGCGGAAACACTCTAGAGCTAGCTCATGAACTGTTTAACTCTTTCGTAGCAAATGATAAAAAAGTCTACATCACTGGGCTTAATACCTA
>DDEI01000023.1:0-3510 GCA_002336675.1 Flavobacteriales bacterium UBA1958
GGACTATTCAGTGTTGAATGAACTATTTGATTTATTGAAAAACCCGTATGCTGAGCAGCTTGAAATGGAAAAATGGTTTGCTAAAAGGCCCGATTGGGCATTAGAGAAAGCAGGGTGTTCTATGTTATCTTGTAGCTCTTAAGTAATGATAAGTGGTGAATTATTATTAGTATGGACAATATGAGGTTACTATAGCTAATGGCATAGACTTAATTTAACGTATTAATTCTTTAAAAGAAATGAAATTAATAGCATGCGCAGGGAGCAGCAGTAAAAGCTCTATAAATAAAAAATTGGTCACCTATGTGAGTACTTTGTTTTCTGGTATGGAAACTGAAGTATTAGATATAAACGATTTTGAAGCTCCGATTTACAGTGCTGATAAAGAATGTGAAATAGGAATTCCCGAAATAATTAAATCTTTTGCTCAAAAAATATCTGATGCAGATTTAGTTCTGCTATCCCTAGCAGAACATAATGGCTCATATTCTGCAGCGTTCAAAAATTTATATGATTGGGTCTCTAGAATTCCAGACAGAAAAGTATTCGATGGCACTCCATTGTTTTTAATGGCTACCTCGCCAGGAGAGATGGGTGGATCGGGTGTTCTAGAAGCGGCAGAGAGAAGGTTTCCTAGAGATGGAGCGAAGCTAATGGCTACATTTTCTTTACCCATGTTTTATGAGTTGTTTAGCTTAGGCGTTGGAATAATAGACATTG
The DNA here is from genome assembly GCA_002336675.1 of Flavobacteriales bacterium UBA1958. Lineage (GTDB taxonomy): Bacteria > Bacteroidota > Bacteroidia > Flavobacteriales_D > Sanyastnellaceae > ASP10-05a. The sequence continues at coordinate 721 of DDEI01000023.1, forward strand.
AGAAGGCAGCAGAATTAGCAGATAGAGTGCATGAGCTACAAACAGAATTAAATAAATAGAAAAATGCTGAGAGCAATTTGGAATGCTTTATTCTCTTTTTTATTTAAAATAAAGTCCTTCGAGACATTTATTAATCAGCAAGCACCTGCTGTATAAGGGCTAGAATGTTTCCGGAGGGATCTTGGAACCAAGCCATGTCGGAGGAATGCTCAAACCTAGCGATTCCTAGGTCATCTAATTCCACAGAATCTATGTCTAACATGAAATTTACACCTCTAGATTTTAATTTAAACACCATATGTTCTACATCTGCTACGGGGAAATTTAGCACCGTATGGCTCGCGGGATGGTGATTATCTTTTTTGTAAATAATTACGGGATTACCATTATTTATTTCTAGTACTAAAACACCTGCCTCATTAACATGTGTTTTTAGGCCTAAAACACGGGAGTAAAAATCAGTTGCTGCATCTACATTATTTACAGTAAATCCAGAGAATGCTTGAGAGAATTTTAGCATGGGGTGTTTTTAAGCGATGACAATTAAGCGTTATTTCTGCTGTAAATTTATCGTTTATTTACATTTGTTTAAGACCTTTGTTTAGATGAAGAGATTGAAAATAGTTCTCAGTGTAATGGCGTTATGGGTTTTTTTGTTAGGGAATTCTCAATCAGAATGTCCGCTTGGATTTCAGGCTGAGGTGGGATATTTAGTAGGAGGTCAAGTCACTTCTAATACATTTGCTTACCAGTCTGGATTAAGCGCCAGAACCTTAATGGTTAAACACGTTAGGCCAACATTTTTACTCGGTTTAGGCGTAGGGTTAGACATGTATGATTATATCAATTTTGTTCCAGTTTTTCTGAAGATAGAAGCCCGTATAAACCCTGATAAAACTGGCGCTCTTGTGGCGTACGTAGGCCATTCCTTTGCCGATGGGGGGTCGGAAGGTGTTATAAATCAAAAGTTCGAGGGCGGAGGTTTTTTAGAGATTGGAAGAAGTTGGAGATATAATATAACAGAAGAGTCGAATTTTTTGTTTGGGCTCACATTAAAGCATCAATTTGCCTCATCTGAAATAAAGAACTTAGTGGGTCAAGAGCTTGAGGAAAAAACAGATTTCGATGGCATTCACTTCAGAATAGGGGTGTCATTTTGAGAAAATTAAATACATATTTAATCTTATTCATTACTAGCTTTGGAGCACCTGAAATTCAAGCTCAAGTAGTAATATCTGAGTTAATGCCAGTCAATTCGTCTTTATTTAATGATGAGTTGGGCGATACTCCAGATTGGCTAGAGTTACATAATACTGCTAATGAAGAAATTGACATTTATGGATGGCATCTATCAGATAATGAAGATGATCTAAGTAAATGGCAGATTCCGAGCTTGACCTTACAGCCTAATGAGTATGTGGTTGTGATATGCAATGGAGATGATTTCTTAGAAAACACTTCCTTTTTGCAGGCATCTTTTAAATTAGACAAAAGCGGAGAAGAGATTTTTCTTTCTAATCAAAATTTGGAGGTTAGCTTTTCCCTAAAATATGACTGTGTTCCTGAGAATAGAAGTTTTGGATTGGTTGACGGAATTTTGACTTCACATTTTTATGTGCCCTCTCCAGGAGGAGAGAATATATTTTCCACATCATTTGATCAAGTAAATAATACCATTCAGCTAAGCCATCCTGGGGGTCTCTATGAGAATGAAATTTTTCTTGAAGTTTCCGATGATCTATCCCATGAGATAAGATTTACCAATGATGGCACTTACCCCGAAGCTGAGAGCAACTTATTAGCTGAAAACATTCATATTCAATCTCAATTTGTGAATGAAGGTATTTCATACATTCCAAGTGCTGAAGATTGGATAGAGCCAAAACAAGATGTTTTTAAAGGGAATAATCTAAAATTCATTACTTATCATAACGGATGCCCATCTTCTCCTATGGTTCATGCAGATTATTTCGTAAGAGATCACATATCAGAGGTTTACCCTTTGCCGGTATATTCTCTCACATTTGAAGAGGATGAATTATTTGGAGATGATGGAATTTTAGTTCCAGGGACATCTGGACTAAATTACTTAGGTGATGGGGAGGCATGGGAGAGAAGAGCACACTTACAGCTATTTAAATCATTAGATGGCAAGGTTTTAGAGAGTGAGGTGGATGTCAGGGTAAGAGGAAGAGGGTCTAGAAATAATAGGCAGAAGTCATTAAAAATTTATGGAAGAGCAGAGGATAAAAAAGCTTCGTTTAATTATCCATTTTTTAGTGAAAGAGAGGTTTCAGATTACAGAAGAATAGTGCTCAGAAGCGGCCATTCAGACTTTACTAAAGCCATGATAAAAGATGTTTTATCCGCAGAATTGGTGGAAAAATTAGATGTGGATTTTATGGAGTCTGAAACCTCAATAGTTTTTATGAATGGAGAATACTGGGGTATTCAGAATGCTAGAGAAAACATGGGTAAGTTTTACCTCGAGTCCTTCTATGGGGTAAACCCAGAAGAACTTGATTTAGTTAAGGTAGAGGATAATGGCTTAGTGGCATTAGAAGGAACTACAAGTTCCTTCTCAGAACTGATAATATTTTCTGAGGACAATGACTTGGCAGAAGAAGCGAATTATGAATACATAGCGAATCGTGTAGAACTAACAAACTTCATAGATTATCATATTGCAGAATTATTCTTTGCTAATTGGGATTGGCCCCAGAACAATCAGAAAGTATGGAAATCTCATGAGCCTAATTCGAAGTTTAGATGGCTTTTTTATGATTGTGA
>DDEI01000023.1:3909-12366 GCA_002336675.1 Flavobacteriales bacterium UBA1958
ACTCCATTTGGGTTTAAACTTCTGAGTAATATGCTCAGAAATAAGCAGTTTAGAAGTCAGTTCCATGCGCGGTATTTAGAACTTATAAACTCGGATTTTAGTACGGTTAATATGCTCTCTAAAATTGATTCACTAGAAACTTTATACGCCCCCGTAATCTTAGAACACATCAATAGATGGTCTTCACCAGATAGTTATACCGCTTGGAAAGAGAATCTCTCTGAAATGCGTTTGTTTGCGTTGCAACGCTCAAATACTGTTCTCTATCATTTGGATAAGCTATTCGGGAATCCCGTGTTAATTTACCCAAACCCATCTAATAAACTTTTATATATTGATTTAGGAAGAGAAGAAGCTGTCTTAGTAAAGATTATGGATAGTCGTGGGGTGCTAATTAGAGAAACGATGGTTACTTCTGAGTTACCGATAAATTTGGATCAGATGGATCCAGGAATTTATATGATTGTGGTCTACTTGGGGAATTTAATGTTTTCTAAAAAGTTAATAAAGGAATAACATAGAAGCTGCACTACTAGGCTGTTCTTTTTATACATTTCACACTTTTAAATCAGATGTATCCGTTAATAAGCCAAATAATAGAATTACTAGACCGTCAGAAGTTTGATGAATCGAGATTGTCGGTATTGAATGAGTTAAGTGCATATTTACTCGGTGAAATTCAAGAAGGTAAAATTCCGAAAGTGAACTTTATTTGTACTCATAACTCTAGAAGAAGTGTTTTAGCTCAAACTTGGATGACGGTGTTGGCAGGGAGTTTTAATCTAAAAGTTAAATCATTTTCAGGTGGAACAGAAGTAACAGAAGTGAATAAAAGAGTAATTTATTCATTGCGCAGGATGGGTTTTTCCGTGATTTCTGATGAGTTAGAATTAAATAGTAATTACGAGATTACTTTTTCTGATTCTTTAGAACCCATAATATGTTTCTCTAAGCTTTTTAGTGATGAAGTTAATCCTAGCGTCGGATTTTTAGCCGTAATGACTTGCGGAAGCGCAGATGAGAATTGTCCTATAGTGCCTGGCGCAGAAAGAAGGCTGCCAATAAAATATGAAGACCCTAAAAAGTTTGATGATTCTCCTTTAGAATCATTGATGTATGATGCTAGGTCTATAGAAATAGCTGCAGAACTGTATTATGTTTTATTTAATGTAAAGTCTGATTTATGAGTTGGAAAGAACTTATAGGCGAATTTTTAGGAACATTTATATTAGTTTTTGTAGGCTGTGGAAGTGTAGCCTGTTCCGTTTTATTTGAAGGATTTGGAGGTTTGTATACGGTAGCGTTAATTTTTGGTGGAGGGGTTTCCTTGGCCATATATGCAGTAGGAAGTTTTAGTCAGGCTCATTTAAATCCAGCCGTTTCAGCTGGGTTTTTAGTAAACGGAAATTTATCGCTCAAGAAATTAGGGATATATTCATTAAGTCAACTCGCGGGAGCGTGGTCCGGAGGATGCTTACTGTATTTCATGTTTAACGGGCTAATAGAAGAATTTGAACTAGCTCAGGGCATAGTTCGCGGTTCACAAGGCTCTTACCACTCAGCGGTTATGTTTGGAGAATTTTTTCCTAACCCAAGTTTCGAAAAAGTGTTAGGAGTTAGCTGGATAAAAGCCTGTTTTATGGAAGGTTTAGGAACTTTTATATTGATGCTGTCTATTCTTTTGATTATCTCAGTTAAAGCTATGAAGAAAATAGCACCGTTACTCATCGGGTTGACAGTAACTATTCTAATTTGTTTTATAGCGCCTTATACACAGGGAGGATTTAATCCAGCAAGAGATTTCGGACCTCGGTTGGTCGCGTGTTTTTGGGGATGGGGTGAAGCTGCTTTTCCTTCTTTTCCTTGGAGTTTTCTTACCGTTTACATTCTTTCTCCGTTGGTGGGAGCTTGCTTGGCATCAGTTCTTTTTCGCTTTGGGTTTACTAGGGGAATTAAGAAATAAAGTATTGTTCTTCTTCTTCTTCTTCTTCTTCTTCTTCTATGACTTAATGGCTTCCAAAGCATCAACCAAAGGAACTTTATCCTGAAGGTTATTAATTATAATCTTCTGGGTCTAAGTTTTTCTAAATTTTTACTAGCGTTGCAACGCCATTTTTCTCTTCCATGTAATAAATCCTACGAATGAGAATATGAAATACACCACTGTAAGAAAAAAGTAAAACTCTAACTCTTTATGAAGATATAAGTAAAGCGTAGCGGCATTAATTACTATCCAGTAAACAAAAGAGCTCAGTATTTTTTTGGCCTGTAAGTAGCTGGCTATAAAGCTAAAAACAGTAGTAAATGAATCTAAGTAAGGGTTGCTAGCATCTGTTAAGTTATCAAAAGAATAGCCTAAAGATAATGACAAGATAATACCAATAGCTGTGGTCAGTAAATGAGATTGAAGTTTGAAGTCTGTAATCAGAAAAGACTTTTTTTCTACCCCTTGAGTACTCCATAACCAAAAGCCATAAATGCCTATCAGCACATAATAAAAGTATAAAATGGCTTCTGAGTAAAGCTGTATACTATAAAATAGATAAATACTTAACAATGAACTAAGGATTCCAAATATCCAACAGGCTATCTTTTCTTTTATTAAAAGAACGAGATAGATAAGGCCAAAAAGTACAGCTATTAATTCTAAATTGTCAATCATGGTTTTGTAATCTGCTTTTATTTGGACAGAAAGTGGTTTGTTCTAGTTAAGTTTTAGTCTTATTAGGGAATTCGTGAGACAGCATTAAGGCCTTGTTTTTAAAAACTCTTCCAACTCCAGAATCCTATCTTCAAGAATAAACTTCTCCTGAACTCTTTTGAATCCGGCGCTTCCAAGGCTTCTTCTTAATTCAGCGTGTTGAATTAAGGAAACGGTATTTTCAGTAAGTAAATCCAGATCACCATAAGGGACTAGATAACCAGTTTCTCCATCGGCTACCACTTCTGGATTACTCGTGATGTTAAACCCTAGGACAGGTTTAGATTGCACCATTGCTTCTACCAATACATAACCAAACCCTTCCCATTTAGAGGTGAGAATGAAAATATCTATGGAAGACATAAATTTTGGTATATCATGCACGAACCCTAGTAAGAACACTTCTTTTTCTAGACCTCTTTCTCTTATTTCTAAATCTAGCTCTTGTTCCAGCTCTCCAGTTCCAGCTATGAAAATAGAGAACTCTATTTCTAGACCCCTTAACCTTTCCGCTAGTTCTAAAAAGTAGTGTTGACTTTTCTGCACGGTAAGTCTTCCAGCGTTTCCTATGACGATTCCCTTTTTATTCTGAGTTATAAATTCCATAGGATTCCCATTATAAGGGACAGCCTCTTTCCGTTTAATGCCATTATAGATTACCTTAATTTTCTCTGCTGGAATGTAAGGAGACAAATGAGCTAGAATCGTTTTTTTAGTTTCTTCAGAGTTGGCGAAAATGTGAGTAAGTACATTTTTAAAGATATGGATATTTAGCGTTTTAGCTTTTATAGGAACGGCCAATCCTCTTCTGAAAACGATACATTCGACTCCCGCCACTTTAGCACTCATGCTCCCTATTTTTACATCTTGTGAGCTAGAAAAAAGGACTGTGTCTATGTCGTTATTTTTAAAATAACCTATAAGCTTGTTGCATTTGAAGGGATTGAGAAAGGAAAGCATTTTCACCTTCATCTGAAACTGTGGGATCTCATTCTCTTCTGCTTTCACTGATATAGGAGAGTCTTCAGCACAAACGATAAAAACATTGTATCCTTTCTTTTTAAACTCTATGGCGTATTCTACATAGAATTTTTCTCCTCCGCCCCAGAATGAGGTTGTATTAAAGAAACAGATGTTTTTCATAGCAATCCTTTGAGGACAAAGTAAAGGATTTTATTACGTTTTATTGGATTTGTCTGAGTGAAGTGCACTGCGCCAGATACTGTTGGATTTGATGCAGGGGGGTTGTATGAATCGCATAAAGGGTGAGTTTCAATTTCATTGAAACCTGGCTAGAACGTATATCCTGTCGATTACTCTGTTATTTAGTTCTGCTCTGCCTGAATAAGGAAAAAGGATTGAACATTAATATCCTCGAGCTTAGACCTCCTCATCGATCGTTTCTTTTCTCATATTTTTTTTATAAAATGAAAAGGAATTTGGTGGTCTTTATCTTATTCTGAACTCTGAGTTATTGTTTCTCTGTTATTATTGAGTTAGTACAAACGAGTTTTCATACTTATGGTAAAGTATGAATTGCAAGATAAAAAAATCCCCTTGTAAATACAAGAGGATTTAAGTGGTGAGCCAGAAAGGATTCGAACCTTTGACCGCCTCCTTAGAAGGGAGGTGCTCTATCCAGCTGAGCTACTGGCCCAGTATTTTTGGGAGTGCAAAAGTGATACTTTTTTTTGTTTCTCAAAAGGTAAACCTGTTTTTTTTTCTATCTGTTTTGTATTATTTTCATGAGGAGATTTGTTGACCATATGGTAAAAGGTTAATTATATTGCAATGCGAAATAAAAACATATAGAAATGGGTAGAGCGTTTGAATATAGAAGAGCAGCAAAAGAGAAAAGATGGGGGATGATGTCAAGAGTATTCCCTAAACTAGCTAAGGCCATCACTATGGCAGCAAAAGAAGGCGGAGATGACCCGAGTACGAACTCCACCTTGAGAGCAGCTATAAAGAATGCGAAGGCACAGAACATGCCCAAGGATAACATAGATAAAGCAATTAAACGAGCCAGTGGAAAGGACGCTACAGATTATACAGAGATAAATTACGAAGGAAAAGGCCCACATGGTGTTCTGGTTTTCTTAGAATGTGCTACAGATAATGTGATTAGAACTACAGCTAATGTGAAGTCTTATTTTAATAAAGCAGGTGGTGGACAGGTGGCTAATGGCTCTCTGGAATTCATGTTTAACAGAAAAGCTGTTTTCGAGTTTGAAAAAACCGAGGAAATGAATCTCGAGGAGTTAGAGTTTGAGCTAATAGATGCGGGGTTAGAGGAGATAGAAGAAAACGAAGGAATGGTCTATGTTTATTCGGATTACACCAATTTCGGCGAACTTTCAGTGAAGTTAGAGCAGATGGGCATAGATGTTTTGAAGTCTAACCTGAAGAGAATCCCTACATCTCCAGTAGAATTTTCAGATGAGCAGTTAGAGGATATTGAAAAGATGCTTGATAAAATGGAAGAGGATGATGATGTTCAGGGTGTGAATACCAACATAAACTAAGGTTTTCTATGAATGTAATGGCTGCTAGCTTGAGCTAGGCTAGTCATAACTAGATCATTTATGCACAAGTGCGGAGGAAGGGTAGTAGTGTAGTAAGCGACTTCTGCTATATCCTCAGCACTCATAGGTTGATACCCCTTATATGCGTCTCTAGCCTTTTCCTTATCTCCATGAAATCTAACTTGAGAGAATTCAGTCTCAGCAGCACCAGGGGCTATCTGAGTAACTTTTATTCCCATCTGTAGTAGATCTATTCTCATTCCTTTAGATATAGCGTCCACAGCGTGCTTACTAGCACAGTAAACGTTTCCTCTTTCATAGACTTCTTTTCCAGCTGTCGAACCTATGTTAATGATGTGTCCATTTCCGGTAGATTCTAAAAGTGGAATGACTTCCTTAGAGACGTAAAGAAGTCCTTTTACATTGGTATCTATCATCTTATCCCAGTCCTCGGTGTCTCCATCCTGAATTTTGTCCAGCCCACTTGCTAATCCAGCATTATTGACAAGTACATTTATAGATTTCCAATTCTCAGTTAAAGAGACGATAGCATTTTTCACTTCTTTTTTATTCCTTACGTCGAAAGTTAAATGATGCGCTAAACTGTTCGTACTAGATTCTATCTCGTTCTTTAGTTCTAAAAGTCTTTCCTCTCTTCTTCCAGTGATAATAGTATTGTATCCGTTCTTAGCGAATTTGAGCGCTACGGCTCTACCGAATCCTGAGGTGGCCCCTGTAACTAGTACTGTTTTATTCATGAGGTGAAAATATAGATTTATCTGTGAATTTCGTTCACATAAAAATTAAAGGACAAAAAAAAACTCAACGAAGAGTTGAGCTTTTAATGTCGGGGCGGCAGGATTCGAACCTGCGACCTCCTCGTCCCAAACGAGGCGCGATACCGGGCTACGCTACGCCCCGATCTGGTATCTTCTCTTTTTTCAAAAAGAGAGCGCAAAGATACTGCTTACTATTGAAATACAAAACGGTTTCAAGAAATAATTTTTTCCGTTATTTTAAGCAAGCGCTGAAAAATCGACTTCAACTGATAAACTTAATTATTCGGTGTTCTATTCTTTCTGAAGTAGAAAATTTGATGTGAATCTGTTAAAGATTTAATTAATGAGTTATAAAAAAGGCGTTTCATGGAAGAAACGCCTTTTAAGCGGTGAGAGGGGGATTCGAACCCCCGGAACAGTTTCCCGTTCACATGTTTAGCAAACATGCGGTTTAAGCCACTCACCCACCTCACCAATTTTTTTGGAGTGCAAATGTATTAATAAACTCTAAAAATATCTTCAATTAATTAATAGAAAGTAATATTTCTTTTTTCTGAGTTCGTTCATAGATCGTATACATCTATATAGTGCAGAATTATGCAAACTAGCCCACTTATCCATGCTATGGACGACAAGAGAAAGAAGATGTTTCCCAATGCCCAAATTCCAATGCCTAGAAGAAGGCCTAGGGCAAAAAGAATTAAACCCAGAATTAGAAGTTTTAGACCAAGATTTAATAAATCAGATAAATCATTTTTTATAACTGAAGATGCAGCAAGAATTGCGGCCTCGTAATTGGTGTCTAACTTATTTTGAGTTTCAATGCCTGACATATTTGCTTTGACCAACTTTTCCTCATTAGCTAATTCTCGGGCCAGTTTATTTATGTGTTTTATCTGATGAATAGTCTCTTTACGGCAATCTCTTTTTTCATTTTTACCTGAGGATTTTTCTTCTTTGATGCCAACATCTAGTGAAGAATTAGATCTTTCGTCTAGTATGTTATCTAAATCGTTAGATTCCATAAAAGTATACTCCGCAGATTTGGAGTCTTTCTTTACTTTTTTAGATTTATTGGCCAAAAAAAGTCCCTTTTGATACTTTCTTTTCTGAATTTTCTTATTGGAGACTACGTCACTCGAAAGAGCACAGCTAGATAGTATTAGACATAATAAGAAAGTGAAACTTAGACTTGAGAGGGCTATTTTTTTCATTAAATAGATGAATTAAAATCAGTATTTGGTATGCATGGATAAGTTAAAGGATTCAAAGCTTACGAGAGAAATAAAACAAAAACATCAAGTTAAATTAAGTAGCCGGAGGTTAACGTATGTAGTAATTTCTTGGTGTTTTGCGTTCATTTGTTAGATAGCAACCATTTTTTTTAGTTCTAATCATTGGAAGAGGACCACGAAGGAATTTATGGGTTAACTTGTTAATTTAATATTCTTTTAATAGGTATATCGTTTTTCATAACCCAGTGTTTTGTCAAACGACCATTTTCTCCCCACTCTGACCATTCTCCCTGTTTCAAGCCGTTTGTGTGAAATGCTCTTATTTTGAGTTGACCGTTAGAATACCATTCTTTGTAAACGTCATCTAATTTTCCGTCTTTATAAGAGGTGACTTTGAGATAACAGCAGCGATCCTTCCAGAAATAGACCTTTCCATTTAATTTCCCATTTAAATAGTTTAATTGATAACATTCTTCACCTCTCTTTCCACCATATACCACTCCACTATATAAAGACATGTCCTCCTTTGAATACAAAATTTCATCTACTTTAACGGTATATTCATCGACCATTAGTGGTATGAAGTCTTTATCAAAGTCAAAGTATTTACTTTTGGGTTGTTTTTGAATAAATCTCGTCTGAATAAAGTAGCTTCCCCATGCGACAATGAAGATTGAGACGAATGAAAAAATTGTTATTAATGTCTTGCTTTGACTAGACATAGGTTTGGTCCGCTTAACCCTTTTTTTAACCCTTTTTTGCGATGACACTTTTATTTCCTGTCTCATTGTGCATAGATAAGTTAAAATATTCAAAGGGTATGAGGAATATACAACAAAAGTTTCGAGTAAAACGAACTAGCCTGATGGTGAAATGGGTTGAGAACTGATATTAGTAGAGCTAGGTTTTTTATAAATAAAGTAAGCCTTTGGATTTAATAATTAGTTAGTAATTTTGTTCCTTGTTAATTATAGGAATTAACATCAAAGGGGGATTAGCTCAGTTGGCTAGAGCGTTTGACTGGCAGTCAAGAGGCCACCGGTTCGAATCCGGTATTCTCCACCAAATAAAAACCCACTCAATAAGTGGGTTTTTATTTATTAATTATTTTTAATGTTCTATTCTTAGTCCAAAATTAGAATAAAAATAAGTTGTTTTACTGATTGTAATTTTGATCGTGACTATTCATTGCGTCTTCAGCAACTGTCTGCAAGTCT
>DDEI01000015.1:0-3122 GCA_002336675.1 Flavobacteriales bacterium UBA1958
AGAAGTTGGTTCAGTAACTATAGGATCCCCGTTCTCATCTAGCTCGACTTCATCTTCTTCATCTTGTCTAATCACTTTAGCTACTGCAGCTATTTCGTCATTTCCTTTTAAATTAATTAAACGAACACCTTGAGTGTTTCTACCCATTGTTCTTAAATCAGAAAGCTGGAGTCTAATTGCTACGCCGGATCTATTAATGATCATTACATCATCTTCATCTGTCACGTTTTTTATGGCTATTAACTCGCCTGTTTTATCCGTGATGTTGATGGTTTTAACTCCTTTACCGCCTCGATTTGTGACCCTGTAATCAGCAATAGCAGAACGTTTACCATATCCCTTTTCCGCCACTACTAGAATATCAGATTCATCTCCGCTAGTCACGCAAATCATGCCTATAACTTCATCTTTAGGTCCTTGAAGAGTAACTCCCTTAACACCCTGTGCAGTTCTACCAACAGCTCTTACTTTTTGTTCTGGGAAACGAATAGCTTTACCGCTTTTAAGCGCCATTACTATTTCATTTTCACCATTTGTCAGCTTGGCTTCTAGCAGTTCATCATTGTCCTTAATAGTGATGGCATTAATACCATTAGTTCTAGGTCTGGAATACGCCTCTAAAGTAGTTTTCTTGATCATTCCCTGCTTCGTACAAAGTATGACGTTGTTTCCATTAATGTAATCTTCATCTTTCAGATTTAAAACAGGTATGTAGGCCAATACTTTATCATCGGACTCAATATTCAGGAGATTCTGAATAGCTCTTCCTTTCGAGGTCTTGGTTCCTTCAGGAATTTCAAATATTCTCATCCAGAAACACTTTCCTTTTTGGGTAAATATTAGCAGATAATTATGGTTCGTAGCTCCAAACAAGTGTTCTAAAAAGTCCTCATTTCTTGTAGTGCTTGCTTTACTTCCCACTCCTCCTCTATTCTGTGTCTTGTATTCTCTTAAAGAAGTTCGTTTAATGTAGCCCGCGTGAGAGATCGTTACAATTACATCCTCATCTGGAATCATATCTTCGATAGAAAGGTCAGCTCCAGAATATTCAATTACACTTCTTCTTTCATCTCCATATTTAGACTTAATTTCTGCAAGTTCATCTTTGATTATTTGAAACCTTACATCTTCACTTCCTAATATTTCTTCTAAACGGGCTATGGTCTTCATTAACTCGTCATATTCTGCTTTTATCTTTTCGCTTTCGAGACCGGTTAATTTCTGAAGCCTCATATCTAGAATAGCTCTCGCTTGGAGTTCAGATAAGTCGAAGGTTTTCATTAACCCTTCTCTTGCTATCTCCGGAGTCTTACTAGCTCGTATTAACTTGATTACTTCATCTAAATTATCTAAGGCTATCAACAGCCCTTCTAATATGTGCGCTCTCTCTTGAGCTTTTCGCAGTTCATATTGAGTTCTTCTGATTACCACATCATGTCTATGTTCTACGAAGTTTGATATTAAACTTTTTAAGTTTAACATCTCAGGTCGTCCTTTTACTAATGCAATATTGTTAACTGAAAAGCTAGACTGTAAGGCTGTGAATTTGAATAGTTTATTTAGGACTACATTAGGAATAGCATCACGTTTAAGTTCATAAACGATTCTCATTCCATTTCTGTCTGACTCATCTCTTATTTCAGATATGCCATCAAGTTTTTTATCATTAACAAGATCAGCGGTCTTCTTAATCATATCTGCCTTATTCACTTGATAAGGAATTTCATCTACGATAATCATTTCCCTTCCAGACTTCATTTCTTCAAATCTGGCTTTTCCTCTCATTACTATTCGTCCTCTACCAGTTTCAAAAGCATCTTTAACACCTTCGTAACCATATATTGTTCCACCTGTAGGGAAATCTGGAGCTTTCACATGCTGCATTAACTCCTCTATAGTAATTTCATTATTTTCTATATATGCGATGGTGCCGTCTATCACCTCGCTCAAGTTATGCGGAGGCATGTTCGTAGCCATCCCTACAGCAATTCCACTGGCTCCGTTACACAATAAGCTAGGTATTCTAGCCGGAAGCACAACCGGCTCGAGTAAAGAATCATCAAAATTCGGTCTAAAGTCAACTGTTTCCTTGTCTAAATCCGCTAGCATTTCCTCGGCTATCTTTTTCAATCTAGCTTCAGTGTATCTCATGGCTGCAGGATTATCTCCATCTATAGACCCAAAGTTCCCTTGTCCGTCTACAAATGGGTATCTTAGCGACCAGTCCTGAGCCATTCTTACCATAGAATCATATACTGAAGTATCTCCATGGGGATGATACTTTCCTAGAACTTCTCCAACGATTCTTGCAGATTTCTTGTGAGCCCTGTTACTTAAGACTCCTAAATCCAACATTCCGTATAAAACTCTCCTGTGAACAGGCTTTAATCCATCTCTAACATCAGGTAAAGCCCTAGAGACTATTACAGACATCGAATAATCGATGTATGCTGACTTCATTTCTTCTTCTATACTAATCGGTACTATTTTTTCCCCGTCTGCCATTTAGTCTGTTTTAAAAATTTAGCACGTCCTTTGATTAACAAAACTGAGCCTAATTAATTGAAAAATACTTTCAAAACATTAGCCCAATAAACATCAAATTCTCTTCACCCGCGAAGTTAAATCAACCGTTAGGACTAAGCTGCGGATTTAAGGTGTAATTATTCACAAAATTTGGTGAAAAATTGACATCTGCGTGACGCATCATTACGCTTCCAGTAAGTAAATTTGATTGTGCAGCGTATAAATGTATATTGTGAAGTAAAAACAAGTAAAGAAAACGACTAGATGGACGCTAAATTTTCAAAGAAAGTACGATCAGTAATAACGAACAGCAGAGAAGAAGCGGTGAGGTTAAATCACGGATATATAGGCGTGGAGCATCTTTTACTTGGGATAATTTTGGAAAACGACTGCATGGCGGTAAAAATTCTAGAATCGCTAGATGTAGATATAAAAAAACTTAGAAACCTCGTAGAACTTTCAACTAAATCTTCTACTTCTGCCGTTACTGGAAATAAGAATACTATTCCGCTAGTTAAACAAGCAGAAAAAATATTAAAAATTACATATTTAGAGGCTAGACTTTTCAAGAGTTCCGTCATAGGTACTGAGCATTT
>DDEI01000015.1:3536-4591 GCA_002336675.1 Flavobacteriales bacterium UBA1958
AATGAATTCGAATCAATTATAGCAAACGATAAAGAAATGGATATGCCAAAAAGTGAATTTCCAGGTTCTCATGATGAGGATGAAGATGAAATGCCTTTCAGCTCTGGAGGAAATGCAGGTGGAGGAAGGCAAGGAAAAAAAGGTGATCCTCAAAGCAAAACACCTGTTTTAGACAATTTCGGAAGGGATTTAACGAAAATGGCTGAAGAAAATAAGTTAGACCCTATTGTAGGCAGAGATGCTGAAATAGAACGTGTTTCTCAAATCCTGAGCAGAAGGAAGAAAAACAATCCCATTCTCATAGGTGAACCCGGTGTAGGTAAATCAGCCATAGCTGAGGGCTTAGCACTGAGAATAGTTCAAAAGAAAGTTTCAAGAGTCTTATTCGGAAAAAGAATAGTAACGCTGGATATAGCTTCTTTAGTCGCAGGAACTAAATATAGAGGTCAGTTTGAGGAAAGGATGAAAGCCGTTATGAGCGAGCTTGAAAAAACAAGAGATGTAATTCTTTTCATAGATGAGATTCATACCATAGTAGGTGCAGGTGGAGCCTCCGGTTCGCTTGATGCTTCTAACATGTTTAAACCTGCTCTGGCTAGAGGTGAAATTCAATGCGTCGGTGCAACTACTTTAGATGAGTACAGACAGTATATAGAGAAAGACGGGGCTTTGGAAAGAAGATTTCAAAAAGTTATTGTAGAGCCTACAAATATAGAAGAGACTATTCAAATTCTGAACAACATCAAAGAAAGGTACGAAGATCATCACAGTGTCACTTACACAGAAGAAGCGATACAAGCATGTGTTAAGTTAACAACTCGATATATCTCAGACAGGTTTCTTCCAGACAAGGCTATAGATGCATTAGATGAAGTAGGTTCGAGAGTGCATCTTCAAAATATTAATGTTCCTGAAGAAATTCTAGATGTAGAACAGCAGATAGACGATGTTAAGGAAGAGAAAATCCATGTAGTTAAGAGTCAGAAATATGAAGAAGCTGCTAAGCTTAGAGATAAAGAAAGACAACTTGGAGAAAAACTAGATGCGGCAAAAAA
>DDEI01000015.1:4986-5960 GCA_002336675.1 Flavobacteriales bacterium UBA1958
GCTATGATGACAGGAATTCCTGTTCAGCGAATAGCGGAGAAAGAGAGTGGGAAGTTAGCTAGAATGGAGGAAGATCTTCAGGGTACTGTGATAGGACAAGATGAAGCAGTAAAGAAAGTAGCTAAAGCCATAAAACGTAATAGAGCTGGATTAAAAGATCCAAATAGACCGATAGGTTCTTTTATCTTCTTGGGCCCAACAGGAGTAGGTAAAACTCAACTAGCTAAAGAATTATCTAAGAATCTTTTTGACTCTGAAGATTCACTTATTCGTATGGATATGAGTGAGTACATGGAGAAATTTGCGGTTTCTAGATTGGTAGGAGCTCCTCCTGGATACGTAGGTTATGAAGAAGGTGGTCAATTAACGGAAAAAGTGAGAAGAAAGCCCTACTCTATCATATTATTAGATGAGATAGAAAAAGCTCACCCGGATGTATTTAATCTACTGCTTCAGATTTTAGATGATGGTCAATTGACTGACTCCTTAGGAAGAAAAGTAGACTTTAAGAACACGATTATCATTATGACCTCTAACATTGGAGCAAGGCAGCTACAGGATTTCGGAACTGGCGTAGGTTTCGGAACTGGAGCTAAAACGGCTAACAATAAAGATGATCAGAAAGGTGTTATTGAAAACGCATTAAAAAAGGCTTTTGCTCCTGAGTTCCTGAACAGAGTGGATGATTTGGTTTTATTTAATTCACTTACTAAAGATGATATTCATAAGATTATAGATATTGAATTAGCTAAGCTTTATAGCAGAGTACAAGATTTAGGATATACACTGAAGCTTACTGATGCTGCTAAGGATTACATCAGTGATAAAGGATACGATGCTAAATTTGGAGCAAGACCTCTTAAAAGAGCTATCCAGAAATATGTCGAGGATGCTTTAGCCGAAGAGATTATTAACTCTAACATCGAGGATGGTGATTCTATTTCTATTGACTTCGACAAGAAGAAAGAAGAAAT
>DDEI01000015.1:6365-11444 GCA_002336675.1 Flavobacteriales bacterium UBA1958
TAAAATAATCAAAGCCGTTTCTATTCATAGAAACGGCTTTCTGCTTTTTAGCTTAGCCATTTTTCTTTCCATGCTTTCATTTTTGGGCCAAGCACAGAATCCTTCTGATTTAATTTACCAAAAGGACTCGTTAAAAGCAGACCTAGTGGACTTAAAAAACACACTTTATGAATCACACGAAAACCCGTTTTTCTATGTTGATTCTACCGCGTTTGAATTGGCATTTGATTCAATATACCAGAGCATTAACAAGGATATTAACCTCGCTGAGTATGGCGTGAAGGTTAGTAGCCTGTTACAACTCTTGAAAGATTCACACACTACTTTAAACTTACCAAGGTTTTTCAATTTCACTCGAGCGAACGAAGCGCTTAACTTATACTTTATAACTTCAAGAATAGGTAACGACTTAATTTTGAGAAAGGACTACTTGGACAGCATACCTTCAGGGGCCGTCATAACTAGCATAAATGGAGTGTCCTCAGAGAAGATTTTAAAAGATGTTGAGCCGTATTATTTTTATGAAGGCAATTCTTTGGCACAAGCGCCTATAATATTAGCAGGAATCGCCCCTAAAATAGTCGCCTTAAACTACGGTATAGAATTGTTAAACGAGATAGAGTTTTCATACAATGGTGTTCTCAAGAGAATTGATTACCCCGGTGTTACTTATAAGACAATCAAGAAAGATAAGCGAAGCGATAGTCCCAACCCGTATAAGTTAGAAACTGAAGCAGGAACAGCTTTTCTTAAAATAGGAAGCTTCTCTGCTAAATCTGACAGGTATTATGAACGCTTTTTAAGAAAGAGTTTTAAAAAAATACAGAACCAAAAGACCGATTCATTGGTCATAGACCTCAGGGATAATTTAGGGGGGAGTGTTTGGAGAATGGAGGAGTTGTTCACTTATTTATCTGGCCCAGACGTTCTATCGCCTTATAGTGTTTCTATGGTTAAAAGTCCGCTTAGTAGTTTAAAGTATGAAAAACTCACTAAAGGAATTGGGGGATGGATTAGAGTACACTTTTACAAAAATAATGATAAGATGCGCGTGTTTAGAGAGGTTGCAAGTACTCCGCTTCATCAAAGAGATACTTTTATTTATAAAGTTTATAGTGAAAAGAAGAAGCATGCTTTTCATGGAACTAAAACCCTCTTTATTAATCATTTTTCTGGCAGTGCGAGCGTCCTATTTACTTCGCAGTTTAAATCTCTTGGGTTTGGGAAAACCATGGGCACTCCTTGTCTAGGACCTTATGGAGGGACTTGGGGTGACTCTACTCCTTACTTTTTAAAAAGAAGTGGATTATTGGTGAATATATCGGTATTAAAATTACATTTAAATACTTTAAAAGAATCTTCGCCAGAGAGTATTCAGCCAGACGAATATTACTCTACAACTATTGATGACTTGCTTCAAAACATTGATGGACTCAAACGATATTACATCTCTAAAAAAGCTAATTGATAGCTAAAATTTTATTTTGTCTGCCGAGTAGTTACTCACAGGCCAGCGCCCTCAAACAACTGCTATTTTTCAAAAAGCTGATTTATATTTTTAAATGACTTAAACTCAAGTGCATTATTTTCCGGATCTAAAAAAAACATCGTCCCTTGCTCTCCAACTTGGCCTTTAAAACGTATGTAGGGTTCTATGACAAAATCTATGCCTTTTGAAGTTAATTTCTCAGATAAATTAGCCCATTTACCCCAGTCCAAAACAACTCCAAAATGTGGAATAGGCACATCATGTCCATCTACGGAGTTAGAAATTGGCTTGTCAACATTCAATTGATTTGGTTTTTGATGAATAACAAGTTGATGACCGAAAAAATTAAAATCGACCCAGTGTTCTGAACTTCTTCCTTCAGAACATCCTAATACTTCTTTATAGAATTTTCGGCAAATAGCTAAGTCTTTTACTGGAATTGCCAGATGAAAAGGATTCATGGTTTTTATTATTTCTAACATATTGAACAAGCACAATGAGCTTATTAACACATAAATTATCCTTCAAATTTAACGTATAATATATGGACTTAAAATCTCTTTTAAGTCCATAAAACTCCCTTATTATTCTGATATTAGGGCCTTCTGATTTTAAGCTTTCATATTGGGCTTAACAGATCATCATTAACCGGGTTTCTCCAGTTTTTTCTTTTGGGGCACGGTGTATACATGGAGGGACGTTGCTTTGAGGGTGATCTACTGCCAACTTCCATAAATGACCAACGCCAAGGCTTATAAGACGTGCCTTAGGTTCTGCTCTGTAGTGTAAATCAAAAAAGTATTCACTTAAAAACGATTCAAAACCTTCCTCTGCCCCTCCATATAGATTTTTGAGTTCGTGACGTATTTCTGGGATAAGCACTTTTTTCTTGGCTTGTAAATTTGGTACTATCTCACTCGCTGCGCCAGAGTAAGTGCATAAAAAAGTATCTGTAGGTATAGGAGATCGATCGACATGGAAAGAATAAACATCGGTAGGAAAAAACGGGTAAGCATTATCTCTCTCATAACATTTGATAAGGTTAATTACAGGTGAAGTGCCAAGGGATTTTAATAATTGAAAGTCATTTAAAAGAATTTTTCGAGCAAGTTCTCCTTCGGCGCTCAATTTTAATCCGCATAGCGTCTCTTGATCAAGTTCTGACATATTTTCGTTTAGCTCAACCTCATTCACAATCTCAGAAAAATCACCTATTAGCTCACGAGCATAACTAACAGCATTTATTTCTCCATGAAAAGGCGCAGAAACAAGTTCTTTAAAACTAGTCACTGTTTGAATTTGATTGCTCTCATGAGAAAAGTGTTTCAATAGTTGAATATCATTTACAGCATTCTTCATCAATTCGTAGGTTATGATTAAGTGATTAATCGTTTTTATCTGGCATTTTTTCTGCCCCTAAATAAATAAATACCGTAGCTAAAATCATCCAAATATGGCTAATAGCGAGATAATTCATCCATTCATGAATGGAAAATTTCAAAGAAAATGTAAGTGCTGATAAAGCGGCAAAACCTATTCCAGCTATAATATATCTACTCGCTTCATTTTTATTTTTAAGCAACAGCACTACCTGTATAGGTAAGACAATAAACACTAAACCATATCCAGAGTGGATCTGTACGTAAAAGAAGTCTAACGAAGAAAGGGTGAGAAATAAGAAAAGAGCAAATTCAACAAGATTGAACATTCGAAGAGCTCTAAGGTGCTTCTTTTTTAAGAGGATGCCGGCATGCTCTATAGCGCCTCTTTCGATAAGCATTATAGCAAACATACTAATCACCCAACCTACAAGTTTCCAACTGCTGCCGATCATGTATTGAAACGCATGGCCTAATAAACCTCCAAAAAGGGTGGCCAGACCCATCACTAAGAAATAATATTTAAAATAAGTAAAGGATAAATTTTTTGACGACTTTTTATGCATTTTAAAGTAAAACCAAATACAGAAAAAACTAACAAGCAAATCGGTAAGTGATACCATAGGCTCATCTATTCTCAAAGAGAAAAAATCAATTGAAATTACTTTGTTCATAAAGTTGTATGCCGAAAAGCGGCAAGGGATAAAGATAATATAAAACGTGGGCTATATCTTGGGCTCCCGGTCTAACCAGATACTATCGAATATTTTATATATGACTATTGCTCTAGCCTATAAACTATCCATAATAGAATCCTCTACAATCTGAGCCACCGTGATCTTCAGCCCTGGAGTCCTGTCCATCTCTCGTTTAATGGCAAAAAGGGCTTCTTCGTTTCGAGCCCAACTTCTTCTGGCTATTCCGTTATTCACATCATAGAAGAGCATGTTTTTTAGTCTGGCTTCTGCTTCTGCGCTTCCGTCTAGTAGCATGCCAAATCCTCCGTTCATTACCTCTCCCCAGCCTACTCCTCCACCGTTATGGATAGAAACCCAAGTAGCTCCTCTAAAGCTGTCTCCTATCACATTATGGATGGCCATGTCTGCAGTAAACTTAGAACCGTCATAGATGTTACTGGTCTCTCGGAATGGTGAGTCTGTTCCAGAAACATCATGGTGGTCTCTCCCTAGAATAACAGCTGCTTTTAGCTCCCCTGAGTTTACAGCTTTATTGAACTCCTCTGCAATTTTGGCTCTTCCTTCCGCATCTGCATATAATATTCTAGCCTGTGAACCTACAACGAGTTTGTTCTTTTTGGCGTCTTCTATCCACTGAATATTGTCCTGCATCTGCTGCTGAATTTCAGCTGGAGCAGTAGGTTTTATTTCTCTCATTACCCGGAGAGCTATATCATCTGTCTTGTCTAAATCTTCTGGCAAACCTGAGGCACAAACCCATCGGAATGGTCCGAAACCATAATCAAAACACATGGGCCCTAGAATATCTTGAACGTAAGAAGGATACTTGAAGTCTATGCCGTTTTCGGCCATTACGTTACCGCCTGCTCTGCTCGACTCCAGTAAAAATGCATTTCCGTAATCGAAGAAATACGTTCCTCTTTCTGTGTGTTTGTTTACTGCTGAGGCATGCCTTCTTAAGGATTCTTTTACCAACTCCTCAAACTTGGAAGGATTGTCTTTTATAAGTAAAGTAGCTTCTTCATAAGCTATGCCTGCTGGATAATACCCGCCACTCCAGGGATTGTGTAGTGAGGTTTGATCTGAACCTAGGTGAATGAAAATTTCTTCTTCGTAGAAACGCTCCCAGATATCTACCACGTTTCCTTGGTAAGCTATGGATACTACTTCTTGGTTTTTCATTGCAATGCGTGTTCTGCGCACCAGCTCATCCATGTCTGAAATCAATTCGTCCACCCACCCCTGCTCATGCCGTTTAGACGAGGCCTCATCATTTACCTCTGCGCAAATGGTGATGCATTCTGCTATATTTCCAGCCTTAGGTTGTGCTCCACTCATACCGCCAAGTCCTGCTGTAAGAAATATTTTACCTTTAGGTGTCTCTCCTTTCTTTAATCTTTTTCGGAAAGCATTCATCACCGTAATGGTGGTTCCATGCACTATTCCTTGAGGCCCGATATACATATAAAAACCAGCAGTCATTTCTCCATACTGAGTAACTCCCAGTGCATTG
>DDEI01000009.1:0-18915 GCA_002336675.1 Flavobacteriales bacterium UBA1958
CCACCTTTAGTTATGATTTTCCGAGAATAAACACCATCCTCAGAAACCGAGGATAATGCCGCAGCTGTCACACCTGTGCCGCAGGATAACGTCTCATCTTCCACTCCTCTTTCATAAGTCCGCATGTGAATTTCACTCCCATTCTGACTTATAAAATTGACATTAATTCCTTGCTCTGAAAAGCGCTGATTATACCGCACTTTTCTGGCCTCCACGATTATATCGAATTCCTTGAGAGCGCTGCAACGCCTCACAAAATGCGGACTCCCTGTATCAAGCACAAAGTCACTATCAATTTCTTCAATACCTTCCACATCACTCATTGATATTTCAATATTATCGATATCTAAAACCTCACCCGTATGAGTGCCATCTATGGCATTAAAAGAGCAGGTCTTTCCTTCAAAAACGTGCTCAGCATAGGCAAACGACACGGCACACCTACTTCCATTACCACAGAAGCTCTGAGAACCATCAGGATTATAATAGTCCACATAAAAGTCTGTTTTTAAATCAGGCTTGATTAAAATAATGCCGTCAGCACCTATTCCAAATTTCCTGTCGCATAAACGTTTAATCTGCAGTGGTTCGAGAATAACGTCTTTATCTATGGCATTCACCATGATGAAATCATTTCCTGTTCCCTGATATTTAAAAAAAGTAATCGTCATATTAAATAGACCTTCAAATGTAAGAGAAAATTGAGGGTTATGCTCATATTGATTTCGTAACTTCGTCGTTTAATTTAGCACGAATAATGAAGGGACCTTCAGAAGAAGTTATGGTTGGAAATTTGAGTGAAGAAACTGCGCTGAAAGGTCTAGAGCTAATGTTCACAGCCAGGGCCATGGCTAATAAATTCGAAGAAGAAAAAGAAGTAACTAAGACCTATGTGCACGCCACATCAGCTGGCCACGAGGCTGCTCAACTAGCTATATCTATGCATTTAAGGCCACAAGACTTTGTTTTCCCTTATTACAGAGATGAGTCAATTCTACTCGGAATAGGAATGACTCCTTATGACTTAATGCTTCAACTTCATGCCAAAAAGGATGATCCTTTTTCTGGAGGAAGAACGTATTACTCTCACCCTAGCCTAAACAAAGCCGATAAGCCTAAAATACCTCACAACTCGTCTGCTACAGGAATGCAAGCCATACCCTCTGCAGGAGTAGCTATGGGAATACAATATAGAGAGTCCCAAGGTCTTTCGAAACCAGAACCTGGAGAAGCTCCAGTGGTAATCTGTAGTATAGGAGATTCAGCTATGACTGAGGGAGAGATTAGTGAGGCTCTTCATATGGCTGCTCTTAAGAAACTTCCAATCATCTTTTTCGTGCAAGACAACGGATGGGATATTTCAGCAAAGGCAGAAGAAATTAATTTCGGAACAGCTATGGATTTAGCCAAAGGATTTCCACCAATAGAGGCGCACTCTTTTGATGGGGCTGATTTTCTAAACTGCTATGAAAAATTCGGTGAAATAGTTAAAACTGTTAGAGAAGAGAGAAGGCCTTTTCTTATTCACGCTAAAGTCCCTTTTCTGGGTCACCATACTTCTGGGGTGAGGAGAGAATGGTACAGAGATGATTTAGAAGACCACAAAAGAAGAGACCCCTTGCCTCGTTTAGAATCTAACCTTTTAGATAATGGTGTAGGGATAAAAGAAATAGTCAAAATTAAGACAGCGGTAAAAAAACTCGTTGAAAATGATTACGACAGAGCCTTAGCAGCAGAAGAGCCCAACCCTGACAGCATACTTGACCACTGCTACGCGCCTTCAACTATTACCGAGGAGTCGGGAGAAAGAAAGCCTGAGAGCGGAGAAATGAAGTTAATGGTAGACTGTGCTTTATTCGGAGTGCAAGAACTGATGGAGAAACATCCAGAGGCACTTTTATATGGCCAGGATGTGGGCGCGCGTTTGGGAGGAGTTTTCAGAGAAGCAGCTACATTGGCTCAGAAATTCGGTGATGACAGGGTGTTCAACACTCCTATTCAGGAGGCATTTATCATAGGATCTACTTGCGGAATGAGTGCCGCGGGTCTTAAACCCATAGTGGAAGTTCAGTTTGCTGATTATATATGGCCTGGACTAAATCAATTGTTTACAGAATTAAGCAGAAGTTATTACTTGTCAAATGGTCAGTGGCCGGTCAGTTCGTTAATTAGAGTTCCTATAGGAGCCTATGGTAGCGGAGGACCTTACCACAGTTCAAGTGTAGAATCTATTCTGACTAATATCCAAGGAATCAAAGTAGTTTACCCTTCGAATGGCGCAGATCTCAAAGGCTTGTTAAAAGGTGCTTTTTACGACCCTAATCCAGTGGTTATGTTAGAACACAAAGGGCTTTACTGGTCTAAAATAGCTGGAAGTGAGGAAGCGAAATGTATAGAGCCAGCGGAAGACTATATTATTCCATTAGGAAAAGCTAGAGTAGTGCAAGAAGCCACAGATAGTGATTCTATAACCGTAATAACATACGGTATGGGTGTTTATTGGGCGAAAACCGCTTCTAAAGATATACAAAGTAAAGTAGAGATTTTAGACTTGCGTACGTTACTTCCTTTGGATGAAGAAGCTATTATCAATTCGGTGAAACGAAACAACAGATGCGTCGTAGTCACTGAGGAACAACAAGCTATGAGTTTTTCTAGAGGAATAGCAGGAATGATCTCAGAGAGATGTTTTAAACACTTGGACGCTCCTATTTTGACTGTAGGAAGTGAGAACACTGTGGCCATTCCGCTAAATAAGACTTTAGAAAAAGCCATGCTTAACAACGCACAAAAAGTAAAAGAGGCTATTCTGAAAACACTAGAGTTTTAAATATGAACACTTTCTCTAAACTTGGCCTATTTGTTAGTTTTTTCATTCTTTCTAGCTGTGAAAAAACACCTCACCTAGACTTTTCTCAAATCAAATATCTAGACGGTGGCGAATTGAAATCAGTAGAAATAGGTAAAGGAAAAAAGACAGTAGTACACTTTTTTGCCAGTTGGTGCTCTGACTGCAGGAGAGAGATGCCAGATGCCAATGAAGTATTATCCAAAGCAGGAGAAAATTTTAGGATATATTATCTGACAGATGATTCACCTGAACGAATAGCACAGATGAGCAAAAAGTATAAAATACCATTTGAAACATATCAAATAAATAAAAGTTTAAAAAATGTGGGTGTTTATTATATTCCCCTCACCTATTTCATAGATGAGAATGGGAAACAAATCATAGCACAGGCAGAGCAAATAAACTGGCATTCAAAAGAAATTAAATTATTTTTAGAAGACAATTAACCATGAGCAGAAAGCACGATTTAGAAGTTATTTCTATAAATAAAGCGACTCCATCATCTGTGGTGATAACGTTAGAAAAAATGCCGAGCCAAACCTATAAGGCAGGTCAATACATCTCTTTGGAGTTAGCCATTAACGGTGAGCAGGTCAATAGAAGCTACTCATTCAGTAGTGCGCCTTTTGAAGAGAACTGGCAAATAGGAGTGAAACACGTAGAAAAGGGTAAAGCCTCTACATTCTTAAACAAGGAACTAAAGGCTGGAGATAAAATCACCTGCTTGGAGCCCATGGGGAATTTCGTATTACCTGACTGCAGAGTTTCACAGACTCATTATTTATTTATAGCAGCTGGAAGTGGGATTACCCCTATTTACGCGATGCTAAAAACTCTTATTACCTCTGAGAACGCAGGTAAAATAACGCTATGTTATGGGAACAAATCTCCGGATGAAACTATGTTTTTAAGCGAGCTAGAATCTCTAGCAGAAAGCAATTCCAACTTCAATTTAGAACTTATTTACTCTCAAACCGGAGGTCAGGATTATTTTCACAAAGGCAGAATAAATTTCGGAAAAACGCTTGAGTTAATGGCCAAACATCCTTTTTCAGGGTTATCTAAGCATGCCTTTATCTGTGGTCCTGGAGACATGATTACAAGTGTAACTAATGCATTAGCAGACAACGGGTATTCAAAAGCTGAAATTCATACTGAATTTTTTACTGCACCTACAACTGAAGAACTTGTTCAAACGAATACTTCAATAGAAGATGAAAGCACTACTTTTTCGGGAACGGCCAAAATAAAAATCACTTTAGATGATGAAGAGAGTGAAATAATTCTAACTGGAGGTGGCAAAACAATACTAGACGCTGCTCTCGACGCTGGGATGGACGCTCCTTTTAGTTGTAAGGGTGGAGTTTGCACAGCTTGCAGAGCTAAAGTCACTAAAGGAAAAGTCGAGATGCTTTCAAACTTCGCCTTGACTGATGGAGAATTAGAGGAAGGGTTTGTTCTTACTTGCCAAAGTCATCCTAAAAGTGATTTGATTGAATTTAGCTATGATGAATAGGCTACTAAACTCCTTTTAAAAATCCGAAAGCCTATACTAGCCCAGCAATTTACGTAAGCGAGGTTTGGAATTTTACCTCTGGGGAATTTGGATTTATTAAAGTGATAGATGCTTTTTTAGGAGTATAATTAACCAGTCAGTCATGCTGCCGGATAAACTTGTAATGACGTACCTGTTAAAACTACTATTTTCACTTTTACACAGCGACTACTTCCTTCACCCCTTCTAGCTTACTTTTAAGAAGTCCTTCTATTCCTCCTTTTAAGGTTTGCATACTTGAAGGACACCCATTGCACGCTCCCTTCAGTTCTACATAGACTTTACCGTCCTTAAATGCCCTGAAATCTATAGCTCCCCCATCCTGCTCTACAGCGGGCCTAACGAATTCATCTAACAACTGGATTATTTGATCATCTAATTCTGTCGCAATAGCATTATCTAAATCTTTCAATTTAGCTTCTCTCTCTGGAGTTAAATCAGCAGGATCCTCTCTCACTGCGATGCTTTCTGGAACAAAGCTCACGGCCACCTCATTCTCCATTAACCAATCTCTGATGTACCCTCTCATCTGCTGAACTACTAATTCCCAGCCGATACTTTCATCTTTGGTTACGGTAACATAGTTGGCACTAATAAAAACACCCTTGACAAAAGGAAAATTAAAAAGCTCTTTAGCCAAAGGAGATGATTCTCCAACCATTTCTAACTCTGTATAATCAGCTTGCTTACCATCACTGATGAGCTCTCTATCTGTAACAAACTTCATCGTCACTGGATTAGGAGTCATCTCAGCATATACATCTGTAGGGATTATTTTATTTTCCATACGCACAAAGGTACACCGCCTAAACTCTAATTCAAAGAGTAAACCACTCCATGCGACAAATTGTTTGTAAGGAGGCTATAACCTAACTCCACTCTCTATATCAAGAAAAATATCTAAGACATGAATTTCTTCGTCTTCTAATCTGTAGTAAATTCGATAATTCCAAGCTAGCACACTTCTATAATCTCCGTCTAAACTTCCAAACTTAGCTTTTCTGCTGTCTTTCTCTGCATTTACGGTCAATCTCCGAAGCCTACTGAGGATAGCTTCTTTCGCTTTATCGGCACCTAAAAAACCATTCTGTTGATGCTTAGCTATTATTCTTTTTAATGAATTAACAGCTCTGTCAGATATAATTATTTTTCTGTTTTTCACGATAGGGTGGATTCGACTCGATACGAGTCTCAAATATACTAATGCTGTTCGTTGCTCTGCAATAACTCAGATAGATTTTATACCTGTTCAGCCAATTCACATTTCAAATGAATAAAATTTAATCACCTGAAGAGACTCTTAAATGTACCCAGGAAGGCAAAGAAATAGACTTCCTCCCATAACCAGAACATGCGCATAACGTTAGAGGTGAAGACCGAGTTCACTTAATGACTAAAGTGTTAAACTATATTAAATACAATTTGTGACTTTAGTTCAGCATTGTAACGCTAATTTTCTCGACCCTACAAGGCCTTAATTTGATACTTTTACAGCCTAAATTAATGAGATGAAAAACACCGCACTTTCTAAATGGCATGAAGCTAACGGAGCCAAAATGGTTCCATTCGCAGGATATAACATGCCTGTCCAATACACGGGAATTAATGATGAACACTTAAGAGTGAGAAACAGTGTGGGAGTTTTTGACGTTTCTCACATGGGTGAATTTCATGTCAGAGGAAAAGAGGCGCTTGATTTAATTCAAAAAGTAACTTCTAACGATGCCTCCATACTTACTCCTGGGAAAGTACAATACTCCTGCTTGCCAAACGCTGAAGGAGGAATCGTAGATGATTTACTCGTTTACTGCCTGGCAGAAAATGACTACATGCTAGTAGTAAATGCATCTAACTTAAAAAAAGACTTTGATTGGATTCAGAGCCATAACACATTCGACTGTACGCTTAGTGATGACTCCGATGAAATGGCGTTATTCGCTATTCAAGGGCCTAAGGCAACAGAGACGCTCAATAAGCTTACTTCTGAAAATTTAGGAGAGATGGCTTACTATAATCTAAAGCACATTACTTTTTGCGGCAAAGAAAACATCCTTATTTCTAACACAGGCTACACAGGTGCAGGTGGATATGAAATCTACTTACCTAATAACTGCGCAGAATTATTCTGGACTAAAATATTAGAAGCCGGGGCCGAATATGACATTCAAATGATAGGCTTAGCCGCTAGAGATACGCTGAGACTAGAAATGGGATTCTGCCTTTATGGAAATGACATCGACGACACCACTTCGCCTATTGAAGCTGGCTTGGGATGGATTACCAAGTTTACAAAAGATTTTATAGGAAAAGAAAACATCTTAGCTGATAAAGAAAATGGCCCTTCTAAAAGACTTGTAGGATTTGAATTAACCGAAAGAGGAATTCCAAGAAAAGATTATCAGATTGTTAATTCTGAAGGTGATGTAATCGGTAAAGTAACATCTGGAACCATGAGCCCGTGCACTAAAAAAGCCATCGGAATGGGCTATGTGCAGTCTGGAAATCACAAACAAGGAACTGAAATAGCTATATTAATACGAAACAAACCCGTTAACGCATTAATTACTAGACCACCATTTATACCAAAATCGTAAATTCACCTTATGACCGGAGAAAAAAAACGTATTGAAGTCTGTTATTCGCCCAACCAATGGCACTTATACAAAAAAGACTACGAAATAGCAATTGTCATAGACGTGCTGCGCGCGACGAGTGCTATTTGCGCGGCAGTAGAAAATGGAGTGACTATTATTCCTGTGAGTTCATTAGAGGAAGCTCAAGTATATCAGGACAAAGGATACTTGGTAGCTGCAGAGAGAAACGGACAAATAGTAGAAGGTTTTGACATGGGAAACTCTCCTGTTTCATTCAAGAACCCTGAGCTAAAAGGAAAAACAGTTATCCTGACTACCACCAATGGAACAAAAGCTATAAACATAGCCAGAGAAAAAGAAACCGTAGCTATCGCCAGTTTAAATAATCTGGAAGCAATATGTAACTGGCTCATAGAACAAAATAAAAATGTCCTTCTACTAGGCTCAGGCTGGAAAGACAAATTCAATCTTGAAGACACTATCTGCGCTGGCGCTATTGCAGACGAACTAATTGAAAGTCATAAATTCTTTGCGGAAGAAGATTCTACTATAGCAGCTAAATTCATTTACAGAAGCGCTAAAGAGAATATATTTAGCTTCTTAAAGGCTAGCTCACATAGAAGAAGATTAAGAAAATTAAACCTTAATGAAGACATAAAATACTGCCTTACTCCCAACACTACTTCTGTGGTCCCTATATTACAAGGTGATGAAATAGTAGCAGCTAAAAAGCAGCTCGTTTCAGAATGAAAAAGTACTGGGCTATAACAATACTCGGCACGCTTCTAATTTCTTTCAATACTATTAGGCCGAAGCACAATTGTTCTGACTGGGGCTTTTTTGCGCACAAAAAAATTAATAGATTAGCTATTTTCACTCTTCCAAGTGAAATGTTCGGGTTTTATAAAGCCCATGCCGATTACCTCACAGAACATTCTGTAGATGCAGATAAAAGAAGACACAGCGTAAAAGGAGAGGCCCCTAAGCACTATATAGACTTAGATCACTTCGGAGGAGATAGTTTGTCTGCGCCGGAAGACTTATTCGCCTTAATGCCGAGAAATTGGTATGATGCAGTAGATAAATTTACGGAAGACTCTCTAGAGGCCTATGGCACACTTCCATGGAACCTTAATCTCCTTTCGCTTAGACTGATAGAGTCCTTTAAAGAGAGGAATACGAAAAAAATACTTAGGCTTTCTGCAGACATAGGTCATTATATAGGAGATGCTCACGTGCCTTTACATACGACAGAAAACTATAACGGACAGGTAACCGGACAATATGGCATTCATGGGTTTTGGGAGAGCAGATTACCTGAACTTTTTTATGACGACTACGACCTGTTTGCTCCAGATATTTATTTCGTAGAAAGCAAAAGAGATTTTATTTGGGAGATAGTGGAGCAGAGTCATTATGCACTGGACAGCGTTTTAACATTCGAGAAAAACCTGAGCAGTGATTTTCCTGAGGATAAGAAAATGAGTTTCGAAGAAAGAGGTACTATGATTATGGAAGTATACTCCAAAGAATTCAGCACAGAATACCACAATAAGTTGGATGGAATGGTAGAACGAAGGTTCCGCTCTGCTATTCATTCTTTAGGATGTTTATGGTATACTTGTTGGGTAGAAGCGGGTCAGCCAGAATTAAATTCTTTAATTCCAGAGAATCTTCTCCCTCCATTAATTGAAAAAAAAGATTCTATAAATTCCGAATCCCACCCTAAGAGAAAATAATTTCAGGCGTATACCTGCATAATGAAAACGAAACCCTTTAGCTGAGGAGAGCGCATCAGGCTAAACAAAAAGTCCCCAGTTATGAAAAAAACAAGATTTATTTGTTTTGTTCCTACTCCTTTTTCTAACGGACAAAGGATCTCAAGCACAAAGTGGACAAATAACTCCGGTAACTGAATTTCAAGAAGGCTTAATTCTGACTCAAAAAGGAATGGCCACTTTTTGAGGCCAATGACTTTGTAACTAACGGTTTCAACAGAAACGATGGATTTAAAAGAACTTAAAACGAGATCATTTTAATTTAAGAGATTTATTCCAATAGCTAACATTACTCTTTGACAAGAGGGTTGAACTTTCTAGTAAAACAACATCATCATCTCAAACATCTTTATTCGGAAGATGAAATTATATTTTTAATAAAACAGAGACTAGAGCTTCGCCAATGCGATTAATATTTCCTCAGGACATTTCACTGGTCTTCCAGAATCAGCATTTAAAAAAACTAATGTTGTCTGTGCTTTAGACAAAACCTCCACTCCTCTTTTTAACTTGTAATCAAATACAATTTTAACTCCGGGTATATTAGTTAGGACAGTCTCTAACGTAAGGTTATCATCATAAAAAGCCGGTTTAATGTAATCTACGTTTAAATTCACCACAGGCAGTAAAATACCCTTCTCCTCTAATTTACGATAAGAAATCCCAAGACTTCGAAGCAACTCTACCCTTCCCACTTCAAAATAAGTGGCATAATTACCATAATAGACATATCCCATCTTATCGGTTTCAGCATATCTCACCCGTATGTTAATGGTATGTTTATACAATATCAGCTTAAATTAAAACGGGAAGGTAAGATAAAAAGTAACTTTGTAACGAGATGAAAAAAATATTTCGAATATCCCTTTCTTTAGTAATTACTGCGCTTTTTATGCATTGCAGCGCGAATTTCAACGCCACTAATACAGCTATTAGTTACAACCAGCTAGATAGCACTATGACTGAGGAATCTCGTTCTTTAGCCAAACTTATAAAGCCTTATAACCAAGGGTTAGAGACCACAATGAATTCAGTGATCAACACCTCTGAGAAAGACATGCTAAAAGCTAGACCAGAAGGAATATTGTCAAATTTTGTAGCAGATTTGATTTTCGAGGAAGTAAATGAGTTAGCCGAGTTCAATGGAGATTTATGCCTTCTAAATCACGGAGGACTCAGGAGTTCGCTCCCCTCTGGAAACATCACCGTAGGTGACATTTATCAGCTAATGCCCTTTGACAATGAAGCTGTCATAATCGAGCTAAAAGGCGAAAAAATTTTAGAAATAGCTCAATATCTAGCTGAGTCAGGAGGAGAGCCTGTTTCCAATATAAAGCTAAAAATAAGCTCACCAGAGCTCATTTTAGTGAATAACAAGCGTGTGAATACCAATACCACCTATAACGTGATTACCTCTGATTATTTAGCCCATGGAGGGGACAAAATGTACTTCTTTGAAAACCCCGTGAGCATAAAAAAAACAGGACTAAAAATTAGAGACTTGATATTAGAGCATATCCAAGAAGAAAAAGAACTAGGAAGAACCTTAAACGCAATATTAGATGGCCGGTTATTTCAATAACAGAAGAAATTTCATAAAAAAAGTGAGCCTGGGCAGTGCTGCCTTTAGTTTAGGCCAAGGTCTAATCAATTCAGCTAAACCAGCAGAAGAATTAATCATCCTGCACACGAATGATGTGCACAGTCACATTCATGCTTTTAAAAAAAATCATTCTAGATATGCAGGAGCAGGAGGAGCGATTAAACGATCACTACTTATAGACAGCTATAGAAAACAATATAAAAATGTATTACTATTAGATGCTGGTGATATTTTTCAAGGAACTCCATTCTTCAATTTTTATGGTGGAGAACTAGAAATGAAACTCATGACCAAAATGGGTTACGATGCAGCGACACTTGGAAACCATGACTTTGACGGGGGAATTGATGGATTGCTAAAGGCAAAGAAACACGGAAAATTCGACTTCATTAATGCCAATTATATAATTGAGAATGAGCTAAAAAATATAGTCAAGCCTTATAAAATATTCAAGAAGGGGAAAATAAAAGTGGGAGTCTTTGGGATTGGAATAGAATTGGAAGGCCTAGTAGACCCTAAATTATGCGCAGGAATAATCTACACTGAACCGATTTCCAAGGCAAATAAAACAGCCACGCATCTCAAAGAAAAAATGGAATGCGATTATGTAATTTGTTTAAGTCACCTCGGGTTAAAATATGATTCAGATAAGGTGAGTGATATTATCCTAGCTAATAACAGTGAACACATCGATTTAATTATAGGAGGGCATACGCATAGTTTTCTGGATGAGCCGTTACGAATGAAAAATAAAAATGGAGAACAAACACTTGTAAGTCAAGCTGCTTGGGCCGGTTTGCGTTTAGGGATTGTTAAAGTAGAGTTCACTAAAGAGCTAAAAACTAGTGCTGGAATAACGACAAAAGTTTAAATTTCAAACCATGTCATTCGTTTCTTCTTTCAAAAGGTTCTTTACCTGTCAAAAAAAGTTCGAAGTCAAGTATAAAAAAGTTTTTTTTTAACCAATTTTATTTAATATTTGTACTCTATGTGTAAAACATCTCTTACAACAATTTTTAAGAGTGTTTTAATACAACCTAAACAAAATAATTAACCCTAATAAGTTATAAATACATGCTTAAAGATTATAACCAAGTTTGGAAAAACTGTCTGACTATTATCAAAGATAATGTTAGTGAACAAGCCTACAAAACTTGGTTCGATCCCATCAAGCCCATTAAACTTGAAAATAATGTTTTAACGATTCAAGTGCCATCTCAATTTTTCTATGAATGGTTAGAGGAGCACTTCGTAAACTTATTAAAGAAAACGCTTACCAAAGAGCTAGGTGCTGAAGGAAGGCTTGAGTACTCCATAATTATGGAAAACTCTCAAAGAAACTCTAGTCCTTACACAGTGAAAGTCCCGCCATCAAGCTCTAAAGCTGTTAAGAATAGGTCAGTAGCTATGCCTATGACCGGCACTTCTACACAGATAAAAAATCCTTTCGTAATTCCAGGCTTGAGAAAACTTCAAATAGACTCCAACCTCAACCCGAACTATTCTTTTGAAAACCTCATAGAAGGTGAATGCAATAGATTAGCTCGAAGTGCTGGTTATGCAGTAGCTAAAAAACCGGGAGGAACTGCATTTAATCCGTTATTCATATATGGTTCTGTAGGCTTAGGTAAAACTCATTTAGCTCACGCTATAGGGATTGAAATTAAAGAACAAAATCCTGAAAAAACTGTTTTATACGTTACTTCAGAGAAGTTTACTCATCAGTTTATAGATGCTGTTAAAAACAACACTGTTAACGATTTCAGTCATTTCTATCAATTGATAGATGTACTTATTATAGACGATGTTCAATTCTTTAGCGGAAAGGAAAAAACACAGGATGTATTCTTCCACATATTCAACCACCTGCACCAAACTGGAAAACAAATAGTTCTTACTGCCGACAAGCCACCTGTAGAAATGCAAGGAATGGAGCAGAGACTGTTAAGCCGTTTCAAATGGGGACTTTCTGCAGACATTCAAGTACCATCTTTAGAAACTAGAGTAGCTATTTTAGAAAAGAAGATGTATACGGATGGTATCGAGCTTCCAAAAGAAGTAGTTGAATATTTAGCTTACAGCATTACTACGAACATTAGAGAATTAGAAGGAGCTTTAATTTCTCTTATAGCACAGTCTTCACTGAACAAAAAATCTATCACGCTAGAGTTAGCCAAGAAAATGATAGATAAATTTGTGAAAAACACTGCTAGAGAAGTATCTATCGACTATATCCAAAAAGTAGTTTGTGATTACTTCGATTTACCAATCGAATTACTGAAGTCTAAAACTAGAAAAAGAGAAATCGTACAAGCTAGACAAATAGCTATGTATTTCGCTAAGAAAATGACTAAGTCTTCTCTAGCTAATATCGGACTTCACTGTGGTGGAAAAGATCACGCCACTGTGCTTCACGCATGTAGAACAGTAAACAACCTACAAGAAACTGATAAGCATTTTAGAAAGTACCTAGATGACTTAGAGAAGAAGTTAAGTATACAATAAAAACAGCTCAAATCGAACTCATTTCAGGCCCTGTCAGTTTTACTGATGGGGCCTTTTTTTGGTCAAAACAATCTACACCTCTAAACACATGTCTACAAATCCAAATTATCATTGGTGAATTTTCACCTCGACTGACCAAACTGCGTCTTTCGCATAGGTTGTTTTTATCACTTTTGAAATAGACAAATACTACGAAAACCGCTTAGCAATAGTTCTAGTATTTCAACCATCACCCATATTGCTCTATTTCTATCTTTTTCAATTTCATTCCTACTACATATATGTGCATAAGCCTCTTTAGATTTAGAACGATGTACTATGCTAAACCAAGGATTTTTCGGACATTTAGAAAATGAAAGCATTGATGATTTGTTTGGGAAATATTTGTCGTTCACCTATGGCAGAAGGAATCGTTAGAAAATTAGCAGCAGAAAGAGGGATAGAGATACAACTAGATTCATGCGGCACTAATGGATTTCATGATGGCCAGTCTCCTGATAGCCGAGCTACGAGAAACCTAAAAGAAAAAGGAATCGATATTTCAGATTTGTATTCTAGAAAATTTCAGAGTAGTGATTTCGATAAGTTTGATGTATTGTTCACCATGGACTTATCTAATAGAGATACTATCTTAGCCTTAGCCAAAACAGAGAGCGATAGAAAAAAAGTTAGACTATTCCTTAATGAAGCTCACCCAGGAAAAGACCTCCCCGTTCCTGACCCCTATTATGGAGGAGATGAGGGTTTTGAATCTGTATACCAATTAATAAACGAAGCCGCTGTAGCCTTCCTAAATAAAATAGAACATGAGTAAAGGAACATTATTTTTAATCCCATGTACTATAGGGAGCTCGCCTGAATTGGTATTGCCTTCTGCTGTATTTGAAGTAGTGAACCAAATAGATTTCTATGTGGTGGAAAACTTGCGCTCAGCTCGACGGTTTTTAAGTTCAATTAAAATTTCAACTAAAATAGACGACTTGACGTTTTACGAACTAGGCAAGCACACGCAAGAAAGTGACATTCCTAGCTTCTTAAATCCTGCTCTTGAAGGAAAAAATATAGGCTTAATATCTGAAGCCGGACTTCCTGCTGTAGCAGATCCTGGAGGAAAATTAGTAGCCATCGCCCACGGCAGAGGAATAACGGTCAAGCCTTTAACTGGGCCAAACTCTCTTATGCTTGCCTTAATGAGCAGTGGATTTAATGGACAGAACTTCCGGTTCAGAGGTTATATTCCTAAGGAAAGAGGAGATCGAATTTCATTCTTGAAAGACATGGAAACGGATGCTACTAAAAGGAGTATTTCTCAAATATTCATGGATACTCCGTTTAGAAATGACCATGTATTAGAAGATTGTATTCTTCATTTATCCCCAAAAACCTTTCTAAACATTTCAGCAGATATCACTTTACCAACTGAATTTATAAAAACTATGCCTATAGAGCAGTGGAAAAGGCAGAAACCACTTTTAAAGAAGCGGCCTACTATTTTTATTATTGGCAGACCGGAGTATTTGTATTAGTCATTCTTTCTAAAAGAAATAGCACAGCAGCCACTTACAAATCTAAACATTCTGTTAGCACATCTATTTAAGGACAACTATATTATATTAGCCTTGTGAGTAATAAAAATGCGAAATATTCAGCCAAGGCCGCTGCATTACATAAAATCAAGTCTAAATCTCAGAAAGAAATTTCAGCGGAAGAACTATCTGCAAGAATTATAGCTGAAGACAAATCTGCTCTTTCACAGGCGATTACGCTGTTAGAAAGCACTAATCCAGATCACAAAAAAGTAGCCGCTGATATTATTCAGCAGTGCCTACCGCACTCAGGAAAATCTTTTAGACTAGGAATAACAGGAGTACCAGGAGTGGGAAAATCTACGTTTATAGAAAGTTTTGGGAATTCACTTATCACTAAAAATCATAAAGTGGCTGTTTTAGCCATAGATCCCAGCAGTCAAAAAACTAAAGGAAGCATCTTAGGAGATAAAACCAGAATGCAAACGCTCATTTCAGAAAAGAATGTATTCATAAGACCAAGTCCTACAAGTGAAAGCCTAGGTGGAGTAGCCAGAGCGACTAAAGAAGCGATGATTCTATGCGAAGCCGCAGGCTATGATTTCATCATTATAGAGACGGTAGGTGTAGGTCAGAGTGAAACAGAAGTACATTCTATGGTAGATTTCTTCCTATTATTAATGCTAAGTGGAGCAGGTGACGAACTGCAAGGCATTAAAAGAGGAATCATGGAAATGGCTGACGCTTTGGTAATTACAAAAGCGGATGGAGAGAATGAGAAACCCGCAAAAAGAGCCATGGCTGAATACAAAGGAGCTATCCATTTACTCCCTCCAGCCGAGCATTATTTTCCAGTGAAAGCTACTACCTGTTCTGCTTATGAAAACAATGGAATGGATGAGATCTATTCCATTTTAGAGGAATTCCAAAATCACACGGCTGCTAATGGATATAGGGATAACCATAGAAAAGAACAAAATGTACAATGGCTAAAAAGACATCTCAAATTTTCATTGCTAGACCTATTCTATGGGGATTCTAAAAATGTCGATCGATTAAAAGAGTTAGAGTCCAAAGTAAAATCTGGAGAGCTCAGCCCGTTCAAAGCAGTGGAACTTCTCCTCAGCTAAAGATTAGCAAAAAAAACCGCCTTCTTTTCTTGGGTTTGTCCGAAAGAATAGTCCAAGACATAAATCAGAATTCCGTTGTTCATTATCTAATGATTAACCGTTTTCATTAGGTTTTTAGTCAATTTCTAATGGATATTCATCTTCTCCAGGAAGCTCTAATGCTTTTACAGATTGCACTGCGTTACCCGCTATTCCCTTTATAGAACCGTACATATCTACAGTGCTCGTTATTACTTTTTCTATTTGCTTTTCGCGCTGCTTCCAGATACGCTGCATAGAGCGTTTCTCTGTATCTAAGTCTATTTTCAATTGCGAAAACCCCTCTACGATAGCTTCTACCTGCATTCGGAAAGCATTCCCTGTTAGAAAATCATAAAGCATATGCATTTTGTCTCCCTTATTCTCCTGAGTAGCCACCGCAGAATTAAACCGAATAATACTTTGTCTTAACACCGCACATAAGCCCTTAAATTCCTCATACGTGCAAATCCAAATACCATCTCTCATCCCCATTCGATCCATATCTGAAGGCAGCACATTGGTAACCAGCACTCCTATATTGGCATTTCTATCTCTGATATCCGCCTTAAACTTTTCTATCCAACTTGGCTGAAAATCTTTAGTCCTTTTACTCTCATAGTAAATGCTCCCACAGTTCTGCGCCTCTCTGGTATTGACCGTTTGAATACAATCTCCACCTCTAGCTCCTTTCTTTATCTCTTCTACTCCATCTAACGGAAATTTCTGAGCTAGCCACTCTTCTATAGCCAGCTCCTGAACTTCACCCTGAAGCTGCATACTGCCCTGCTCCTGCTTTCTTTTCATTTCTTCAGTCAGCTTCTTCTGGTCTTCAAGCTGCTTATAAAGCTCTTTCATTTTCAACTCATTCTTCTCCTCTTCGGATTTTCTTATTTTATCTTTTTCCTGAATAAGTGTTTCGTTGAGCGTTTTTTGTGCTTCTGCTTCTGCGGCAGACTTAAGTTCAGTTTTCTCTCTTTTGAGTTTTTCTATCTCCGCCTTGGCTATATTAAATTCTTTAAGTTTATCAGATTGCTCATTTAGCTCCCGCTGAAGCATTTTCATCTGCTCTTCCTGCTCCTCTTCTAATTTCTTTTTTATACTGCTTTGCAATACTTCTTTCTCTGCCTTTATAGACTTTTCCAACCTATCTTGAAATAATTCATTTTCGTTTTTTTTCTTTTCTTCAAAGTCTATTCTCGCCTTTTCTAATTCCTCTTCGCGCTTAGAAAATTTCAGCTTTTCAGAAAGCAATTTCTGATTAAATTCTTCTCTTACTTTTTCCTCTAACTGATGTGCTAAAATGTCTTGCACATCTATACTAGTTCCGCAATTAGGACATTTAATCTTCGTGTCTTTCTCCATGTTTATTCTCCGTATTTAACGCGTAAGTGAAATTACAACATCTATTAACTATTTTCACTTACACCGCACATTTAAAGAATGAAGCCAAAATAATAGTCGAGAATAAAAAAATCACTCCCTATATTCTTCAGATAAGAAAATTGACATTATATAGGAGAAGCTGGATATGACATTTGGGATTTTACTCCTTTGGTAAACGCCGATTACCGCTCTAAAGAAGATGGAAAGTTGAAGGATATGGCTTGAGACTTATTTCCATTTTCCATGGAAATAGCACTGGTCATAGATAAGAATTAAAGGGTTTGCTTAAACGCTGAAAAAAAGTGCCACATGACTATGCCTCCGCAGATAGAAACATTTAAAGAATGCTTGGTCCCGAACTGAGGAATTTCTAGGGTGACATCAGATTGGTCGATTACTGCTTGGCTCACTCCTTTAACTTCGTTCCCTAATGCGAGTGCGTATTTCTTATCGCTCGATGGGTGGAAATCTTCTAACATCGTGGAATGAGCTGTTTGCTCTATGGAGCACACTTGATATCCTTTACTTTTTAAACTTTCTAACGCTTCTATACCCGAGGCGCAATACTCCCATTCTACAGACTTAGTAGCACCTAATGCAGTTTTCTCTATATCCCGATGTGGAGGCTTAGCAGTGACACCGCAGAGAATAATTTTCTCTACTCTGAAGGCGTCTGCAGTTCTAAAAAAGGAGCCTACGTTATGCATGCTCCTAATATCCTCTAAAACTACTACTAGCGGGATTTTTTTAGCCGATCTGAACTCGGAATCAGAAAGTCTTCCGAGTTCAGCCAGCTTCAACTTTTTATTCTCACTCATTAATCTATCTTCAAGCTATAAGGCATTCTAGCTTGAACACTGAATACATTTCTTTCTTTTATTAAAGAGTTTATTTCCTTTATCGCGGCAGCATCTACTCCTAGCTCACTCGCTATGCTCTCCAATCTCACTTCTACACCTAATTCTTTTAAAAGCTCTTCTAATGGGTCTTTTAATTTAGGGTAATTCTTCACCTTGTAATCAGCTAAACCAGCCATTTCAGCTGCTATTTCTTTAGCTCTCTCCAATGTTCCTATCTCATCCACTAAACCAGCTTCTATAGCATCTGTACCACTCCATACTCTTCCTCCCGCTACTTCTTTCACCGCATCTTGAGTCATACCTCTTCCTTCTGCGACTAAACTAGTAAAGTCATCATAAATACCACTTATAGATTCCTCTATAGCTTCGTATTGCGTTTCGTTTAATGGAGAGAATAATCCGATATTTCCATTGGCGTTTGTTCCTACTCTATCTGTATGAACCCCTATTTTGTTCTCTAACAAATTCTGCGCATTAGGCAGCATACCGAATACGCCTATAGAACCAGTAATGGTAGCTTCAGAAGCTACTATTCTGTCGGCTCCACATGCGATGTAATATCCACCACTAGCTGCTAAATCACTCATAGAAACTACAAAAGGAATTTTAGCTTCTTTAATTAACTGCGTTTCTCTCCAAATTACATCTGACGCTAAAGCACTGCCTCCAGGGGAATTAACCCTTAAGACTACAGCCTTCGTGTTTTCATTCAATCTAGCGTTTCTCAACGCCTCTGCTATTCTGTCTGAACCTATTGTAGCATCATCTCCTTCTCCGCTCTCGATAGCTCCTACTGCATAAACTACAGCTACTTCTTCAGAAATCGAACTATCGTACTTTTTCTTTCCTTTATAGTCAGCTAGATTAATGAACCTTATATCCTCATCAGTCGCTAAGCCTAATTTACCCTTTAAAATAGCAGTTACTTCATCGCCATATTTTAAGTCATCTATTAACTTTAGCTCTTTAGCATTTGCTGCCACTCTGATAAGTATACTATCTGCTATATTGTTTATTTGGTCTGTAGTAATCCCTCTGCTTACAGAAATATCGTCTGCCATAATCTTCCATAAATCATCTAACAGCTCCTGATACTGAAGCCTACTTTC
>DDEI01000009.1:19298-21338 GCA_002336675.1 Flavobacteriales bacterium UBA1958
TTGGGCCCTCTTAGTATCTGAATTTCTACACCTACTTTTTCCAGCATATCTTTGTAAAACATAAGCTCAGCATTTAATCCATTCAGCTCCATTCCTCCAGTAGGATACATATACACTTCATCTGCTGCAGATGCTAGATAATACCCCCCTTGAGAATAGACTTCAGAGTATGCTACCATCCATTTTCCTGACTCTTTGAATTTCACTAATTCATCTCTAATGTCTGTTATAGCACTAAACCCTCCAGAAGCTCCAGATAAATTTAGGTAAACTCCCTTTATTTTATCATCTGTGGCTGCTGCTCTTAATCCAGAAAGAATATCATTTAATCCAATAGTTCCAGATTCTCCTGTTAGCGCTGCAAAGTTAAAAGCGGGAGTATCTCCCAACCCTCTTTCTACTATAGGAGCATCTAAAGAAATCTCTAAAACACTATTCTTTTTAACCACTTTATTGGTTTCACCACCTCCGTCAATAGCACTCGATATGGAACTACCTAAAGCTACGACAAACAACATGATAAGTATCAATCCCACTCCAAAAATGGCGATTATAGAGCCTGCTAACGAGGCAAAGAACATTTTCCAAAAATTCATAATAAGGTGTGTTAATTTCGGAGTAAAAGTATGTATTAGTCATCGCACTTAGACCAGGCTACTTTCAATATTTGTTAAACACATGGCAACGAATGTTAAATTTGAATTGTGAAGTATACTGCATACATATCCTACGGATCTAACCTGGGTGATAAAAAAGTCGTTATTCAAAAGGCTTTAGACCTAATAAACAGCCTTTCTGGGGTTTCTATAACCGCTTATTCCAATTTTTACAGCTCAGATGCGTGGGGGTTTTCTTCAGAAAATTCTTTCCTAAACGGAGTGATTGAAATTTCTACTGAGCTCTCTGCTTTCTCTCTCTTAGAAGCATTACAACGCATAGAACAGTCTCTAGGAAGAAATGAAAAAACTACTCAAGAATATGTAGACCGATTCATAGACTTAGACATCATCGGTTATGAAAACCTAG
Organism: Flavobacteriales bacterium UBA1958; assembly: GCA_002336675.1. Lineage (GTDB taxonomy): Bacteria > Bacteroidota > Bacteroidia > Flavobacteriales_D > Sanyastnellaceae > ASP10-05a. Next base: position 20,325 of record DDEI01000009.1, read on the forward strand.
TATTAACTACTCCCGCACTAACTATCCCGCACGAATGGATGCATGTTAGAAACTTTGTATTAGAACCACTAGCCGAAATAGCCCCGGAATGGACGCACCCATTATATTTGATGTCTGCTAATGAGTTACTCGCTAACTCAACAGATAAATCTGAAGTCAGAAAAGTAGATGCACTATAATTTTATAGCCATAGAGGGAAACATCGGTTCCGGAAAAACTAGCTTAGCTAAAATGCTCGGGGAAGATATGAAGGCTTCTCTGATTCTAGAAGAATTTGCAGACAACCCATTTCTACCTAAGTTTTATAAAAATCCAGAGAAGTATGCCTTCCCTTTAGAGTTGTCTTTTTTAGCAGAAAGGTACCACCAGCTAAAAGAACGTTTAGCTCATACGAGCCTTTTCAGTGAGCTTATAGTCAGTGATTATTACATCGCTAAATCCATGATTTTCTCTAGAACTAACCTGAGTAAAGATGAATACCGCCTCTTCCAGAAGATGTTTGAAATTATGGACGCCAATCTCCCTAGACCAGATTTACTGGTTTATCTCTATAAAGATATTCAGCAACTCCAGGCGAATATAAAAAAACGCGGAAGACATTACGAGCAGAAAATACCAGACGAGTACTTAATTAAAGTTCAGGAAAGTTACCTAAACTACATTCGGCAGAATGCGAAGATGCCCGTTTTAGTCATAGACACCAACAAACTAGACTTCGTTAAGAATCCACAGGATTATGAAAGACTTCATTACCTGTTAAGCCAGAGATATGCTCCTGGAATGAATCATATTACGGCTTAGGTAGTCGACATTTTCGATAAAAAAAGCCCAATCAGAACGAATCCAACTGGGCTTATCTCCAAAATATTTTTAAAAGACTACGTTCTAATTAAGAACCTCAGCCATTTTCTTTCCTATGTCTGCTGGAGAATCTACTACATGAACTCCGCATTCTCTAAGTATAGCTTTCTTAGCTTCTGCAGACTCATCTTCACCAGAAACGATAGCTCCTGC
>DDEI01000009.1:21721-22995 GCA_002336675.1 Flavobacteriales bacterium UBA1958
ACCGGCTTAGTTCCGTGTTCTTTAATCCAACGTGCTGCTTTAGGCTCTAAATCTCCGCCTATCTCTCCGATCATTACTATTCCCTTCGTCTGAGGGTCATCCATTAAAAGCTTCACTGCTTCTAACGTAGTAGTTCCTATGATAGGATCTCCTCCAATACCGATAGCGGTAGTGATCCCCATTCCGGCTTTCACTATTTGGTCTGCAGCTTCGTATGTCAATGTTCCTGATTTAGAAACCACACCTACTGAACCTTCACCGAAGATAAATCCTGGCATAATACCCACTTTAGCCTCACCAGCAGTAATAACCCCTGGGCAGTTAGGTCCGATTAACGTACAATCCTTATCTGAAAGATATTCTTTTACTTTAACCATATCTGCTACAGGAATTCCCTCAGTGATACAGATGATCACTTTAATCCCTGCCTCGGCAGCTTCCATGATAGCATCAGCTGCGAAAGCTGGTGGTACAAAAAGAATAGAAACATCAGCTCCTGTTTTAGAAACAGCATCAGTAACCGTATTAAAAACGGGCTTGTCTAAGTGAGTTTGTCCACCTTTTCCAGGAGTTACACCACCTACTACATTGGTTCCGTATTCAATCATTTGACCGGCATGAAAAGTTCCCTCTCCACCAGTAAACCCTTGAACTATGACCTTTGAATCTTTATTTACTAAAACGCTCATGCTGCTGTTCTAAATTTTTTGGCGAAAATAGAAGATAACATGCGCGTGTGCAATTCTAAAAAGATAAATTTGTACACGTGATTTCACCATTTATAAAAGATAACATCTGTGCCTTAAGCACTGCTCAAGGGTTAGGAGCTATAGCCGTCATAAGAATCTCTGGAGAGACTAGCCTGGAAGAGTTTCAGACTATTTTTTCAAAGAATATTTTGGAAACCAACACCCATACTGCTCACTTCGGGAAGGTCATGAATGGGGATAATATAGTAGACGAAGTATTGGTAACTCTGCTGAAAGGTGATAAATCCTTCACTGGAGAGACCACTATTGAGATTTCTTGTCATGGTTCTCCATACATTCAGAAGGAGATTTTAAATCTATTGCTACGCCTAGACATAAGAATGGCCAAGCCTGGAGAATTTACCATGCGCGCCTTNNTTTTTTGGCGAAAATAGAAGATAATACCAATTGAACCTCAAAACGCCCCGTATAATTTGTTTCTTTTTCCTTCTTCCTTCTTCTAAAAAAGAAACCGTATCAAAGGATATGCTTGATTTTTTCTCATTGACAAAAGAAAAATTAAAT
>DDEI01000006.1 GCA_002336675.1 Flavobacteriales bacterium UBA1958
CAACTTGAGAATCCTGAAGATCTAGCGCCCGAATATGAAGTTTTAGAGATATTATGCTTCAACGCTTGTAATGGGGGGGTTATCATTGAAGGAACTGGTTTAGCTCCGTTTGATTACTCACTAGAGAATTCAATCGATAATTCTGTAATATCGACAGTTACTGATAGTTCAATAGAACAAACCTTTAGTGACCTTTGTGCAGGTCAGTACACTATTTATATCACAGATTCATCTGATTGCACTTCAGAAGTTTCTTTCCAACTTAACAATCCTGATGATCTTACAGGTCTTACAGAAGACATAAATGGATGTGAGTTTATCGAATATATGGGTAACACTTACTTCACTAGTCAAACGGTGGTAAGTAACTTAACCACGGTAAATGGCTGCGATTCCATAATAACTGCAGAAATTACTGTCAGTCCTGTGATGACAAGTGTTGTAAATGCAAGTATTTGCAATGGAGAAACCTATACAGAAGGATCGAGTAACTATACTGTCGCGGGGACATATGAAGATATTTACACTTCATCTCTTGATTGCGATTCTATAGTAATTACAAACTTAGTCGTAAGCCAGCCCATCGTGGATGTTAGTATAGATTCAGAATTACCATGGAGGATATGCGCAGATGAGGAAATTACATTAGATGGTTCGCCAACTGTTTTTGCAGAAGGAACTTCTTTAGCTTCTTTTACTTGGGATTTTGGAGATACTACTTCAGATGAGGTAAGTTGGCCTGAGGTTAGTCACTCATATTCAGAAGCCGGAGCATATATTATCCAGTTAGTTGTATCAGATGATAACGGCTGTAATAGCGATAATACTATAGATGTATTAGTGGAAGTAAGTACCACTCCATCTTTTGGAGGTACGTCAGACGATATTTTGGCTTGTTTAGGAAGTGAGATTTCTATAGAGGGTTTGGTTACTCCGACAGAATGGACTACAACAGCTAGCTCTAGCTTTGGAGGAGCGCTATTTATTCCAGATGACCAAACTCAATGTTTTACCTCAGAGATTTTAGTAGCAGGATTTTTGTCTGATCAAGAAGTGACTCAGGAATCTGACTTGTTAGATTTGTTTATCAATTTTGAACATTCATACATGGGAGATTTAGAGGTGACTTTCCTATGCCCCAATGGCCAATCTCTATTAGTTCACTCTAATCAGGGTGCGGGGACATTCTTAGGTGAGCCAGTAGATGATGATGGTACTCCTAATGCAGAAGGTGTAGGATATGATTATTATTGGGCTCCTGATGCTACATTAGGCACTTGGGGAGAAGAGTCTGGAGGAACATTAGCGTCTGGAGTTTATTCTAGTGAGAGCCCTTGGTTTAATTTAATAGGATGTCCATTAAATGGAATGTGGTCCGTGGAGATATGCGATAATTTATTTTCAGATAATGGATTTATTTTTGACTGGTCACTCACTTTCGATCCGTCATTGTATCCAGATGACTCATCATTTACTCCAAGTATAGGCGCGGACTGTGACAGTACTTTCTGGACGGTGAATGATGGTCCTATTAATACTCTAGAAGATTGTAACGATATGGTTACAGAGTATACAGAAGCGGGTGATTATCTTTATACTTTTCATGCCATAGATAGCTACGGATGTGAATATACCACTGACGTCAATGTAGAGATCTCAGAATTAATAGTCTCAGTGGAAGAAGATTTTAGTATTTGTCCAGAACAGTTAATAAGTATGAATAGCTCAGTAGAATTTAACAATAGTGTGTTGCCGAACATAATCTATGAATGGACACCGGGAGATTTTTTAACAGCTGATGATGATGTGAATCCTGATGTTTTTGATGTTACTGAAACTACTGAATATACATTCACTGCATATCCAGATGGTTTTCCTGAGTGTGCTAGCTCCACAGATGTTACTATTTCTCTCTTAGACGGTCCTGTGGCAAGTATTAATGCCACAGAATGGTGCCCTGGTGATGAGTCTAATCTGTCAGCAGTCAATTTCAATCTTTTAGATTCAGTTAATTGGGCACGAGAGAGCCCTGATGGTTCTCTAGAAGGGTTAGGGAATGAACCTAGTCTTTTAACTACAGAGGGCGGTACATTCATTCTTACTGCATTTGGATGTGGAATTCAAGATACGGATATTCTGTTCGTTCAGGAAGAGTCGTGTGATGTCTTTATTCCTAATATTTTCACTCCTAATGGTGATGAGTTCAATAATACTTTTCAAATGGAAGGAATAGAATTTCAGGAAAATGCTCACTTAGTAGTCTATAACAGATGGGGTGGGATCGTATTTGAGGATGCCAAATATGATGGTTTATGGGAGCCAGGAAGAGGGGATGATGACATCTCAGTTGGCACTTATTTTTATGTGCTTAAATTAGAATCAGGAGAAGTCCATGAAGGAACCATCACCATTTTGAGATAATAGACAAACTCTTAATAAAATATTAAAGGGAGTCAAGCTTAGCTTGACTCCCTTTTTAATTTTGTAACATGAAGTATTTTGATGGATTAGTAAAACTCTCTCAGCTATTGGCAGAGGAGAAGGCTTGTGAGGTAAAGAAATTAGAGGAGCTGCTAACAAATAAGAGTATCCATGAAAGGAAAACATTAGGCAGGTGTTTATTTCCATTAAATGTGAGTGATAATTCTTATGGTATAGGAGGGAATTTAGAAATCACATTTGATCGAGATACGGAATTGGACAATCATTTATTTAATGTTGGAGGAGTAGTCTCTGTTTTTTATTCTGAAGATAATATAAAGAGTAATCATGTGCTTTCTGCTACGATTAGAAATGTGAAGAAAGGCAAACTTATCTTGCTTACTAATTCGGATGAATATCCCGATGAACTAGATAAAGGAAAAATAGGAATAGATCTAACAGTAGATGATAGAACCTATAAAGTTATGGAGCACACTTTAAATTTCCTGATAAACTCAGAGGACAATCATCAGAAAAGTGTGCTCAAGAAAATGTGGGGAGATGATAGTCTAGATGACTTAATTCTTAAAGAAAAATTTGAAAGCCCTAATCTAAATGAATGGCAAAATGCAGCTGTAACTAACAGTATGAACTCTAAAGACTTCACTATAATTAATGGTCCTCCAGGAACAGGTAAAACCACTACGATAGTTCAGTGTATCAAGCAGACAGTTATGAGAGAAGGAAGAACTTTAGTTACTGCTAACAGTAATGCTGCTGTAGATCATTTAGTCAAATGCATGATGAAAGAGGGGTTAGATGTAGTTAGGATAGGAAATATAGCTAGAGTAGATGAGGAAGTCCAGAAGGCTCAAATAGATTTAAAGATTCAGGGGCAGAATGAATATAAGTTTATCAAAGACTTGAAAAAGCGAGCTAAAGAAGCTAGAAAAAAGGCAGAGAAATATAAACGTTCGTTTAATGCTGAGGATAGAGAGAATAGAAAGATGTGGTATAAGGAAAGTAGAGACTTAATTCAGGATGCGCGAAAAACCGAGAAATATCTCATCCAAAAAACAATAGAGTCTGCCCAAGTAATAGCTACTACTCTGATAGGGAGCGATAGTGAAGTTTTACGTGAGTTTAAATTTAAAACAGCCTTTATCGATGAGGCTGCTCAGGCGCTGATCCCAGCTGCTCTTACTCCATTTAAAAGAGCAGAGAAATTAGTTTTAGCAGGAGACCCTTTTCAGCTTCCACCATTGGTTATGAATAATCAAGTGGCTAAAAAAGGTCTGAACAATTCGTTATTAGAGCTCATTATGAATAAGACAATTGTTAGGACTCAAAAATTAAAAATTCAATACAGAATGGATAAGTCTATTATGGCTTTCAGTAATTCTCAGTTTTATAAAAATGAACTAGAAGCACATTCATCAGTAAAAGAGCATGGATTTAAATCTGACGGCTTTATGCCTGTAGAATTCATAGATACTGCTGGATGTGGGTATAATGAGACTTTTTCCAAAAGTGGAAAAAGTCTGAGAAATGAGAAAGAGGCCGAATTAATTGGAGAAAGGTTGGGCGAGCTGTCTCAACATTTAGATAATCTTTCCTTAGGGATAATATCACCTTACAGAGGTCAAGTAAATTATTTGAAGGACTCTCTTCCTGGGTTTGAAAATAATATAAACACTATAGACGCATTTCAGGGACAGGAGAGGGATGTGATAATAGTTTCTCTAGTGCGCAGCAATGACGAGTTAACCATAGGATTTCTTAAAGATTACAGAAGGATGAACGTAGCAATGACGAGAGCACGAAAGAAATTAATTTTAATCGGAGATAGCGCCACTGTTGGTGCAGATAGATTTTTTGGACAGTTTTTAGATTTCGTAGAGAAAAGTGGTTCATATAGAACTGCTTGGGAGTATCCTTCTCTTTAAATTCTATTTACCATCCCCTTTTAAAACCGTAAGAATAGTGTAAAAGAGAATTTTGAAATCCACAGATAAAGACATGTTCTCGATGTAAATGACATCATATTTAAGTCTCTGTATCATCTGCTCTACATTTTCTGCATACCCGTACTTCACCTGACCCCAGCTAGTTATCCCTGGCCTTACTTTCTGAAGATGCTTGTAGTGAGGCGCCTGTTCCATTATTAAATCGATATAGTGCTGTCTTTCAGGTCGTGGGCCAACTAGGGCCATGTCTCCTTTAATCACATTAAAGAATTGAGGGAATTCATCTAGCCTGGTTTTTCTAAGGAATTTACCAAGCTTTGTTATGCGCGAGTCATTACTACTACTTAACCGAGGTCCTTTAGCTTCAGCGTTTTCTACCATGGTTCTGTATTTATAAATGGTAAAAGGTTTGCCATGTAGTCCTATTCTTTGCTGTTTGAAAAAGATAGTGCCAGGGGAGCTTAATTTCACCAATACAGCTATTGCTATATAGACAGGGGAAAGCAGAAGGATGGCTAAAGTAGATAAAGAAAAATCCATTAATCGCTTTAGCGTAAACTGCCACTGAGGCATTATAGATCGGTTTACTTGAATAAGGGGAAGTCCAAATATGCTAGTCATGCGGACAGAACCACTCATAATATCATACATGTCAGGGACTATTTTAAGCCGTACATCTAACCCTTCTAATTGATTAAGTATTTCTCCTATTTTTTTATGGTCGCTAGACTCTAAGGCTATAATTACCTCGTGAATTTGATTTTTGACAACAATATTAGAAAGGTCTGAATAGGCTCCTAGTTTAGGAAGCTGCTTTTCTAAAACATTATCTACTCCATTAACTTTAACAAAACCTACAAATTTAAATCCAGGAGATTTTTTGAGATGAAGAATCTCTTCATACATAGCTAGAGCTCTATCATTTCCGCCTAAAATGAGCGTTTTAAAACCGATTTTTCCAGAATGTACTCTTTTTACTGTTTGTGATGTTAGAATAATTCTAAATAAAAAAGTAAATAAAAAATGACTTACGAATAGAACGAGAACTGACTCATAATAATTTTTGTAATTATAAATCTGATCATCGAGAATAAAAGCAAAGAATAATACTATTACTCCTAAACCTGAGACAGAAATTATCTGGCCTAATTCTTTTAATCGATGCCTTCTGTAAATATCAGCGTATAAACCAAGTAATACATAAAGCGATATCCAGAAAACGGGAATTAGTAATAAAGCATAAAAAAAATTTGGATTAAGCTCTATGGGAGCATACTCTATATATAGCTTCCTGTAGGTGAATAGCGAGAGCCAGGCTAAGGCGGCTGCCAAAGCATCGAGTAAAACATATTTTATGGTCTGTAATTTTACGTTCATGTCAGTAGACAACTTTTACATTGTCTAAGTATACTTTCGGATTAGGATATGAATTGGAGCGATTTAGCGTAATGTAGATTTCAAACTCATTAGCTCCCGGGTTTTCAGCCACAAAGTTGGTGACATTAATGTATATTTTTTTCCATACCTGATCAGTTTCAGAAGAGGGTAAGATAATAACCAAGTCCTCAATAGCTTCTGCTGTTTGCACAGAAGCTCTGGCTCCTATTTTAAAAGGATGATTGCTGGCATAGTTTAACTCTACAAATACAGGTTGACCGAAAGGGAGCTCGAAGTTTTCCTCTGTCTCTGCGAAGAAATAATTTTCATCAGACTCCAACTCTATAATTGCACTAGAAGGATTTCCTGAAATCCCAGGAGTTGGGTCGGCAAAGGCCAATTCTCCAGAAACTAGAACAAGTCTTCCTTCACTTTCCTCAGATTCCTCAAAATCAATAGAACTTGTAAACTCCTCAGTCCAAAACTCCAGTCCTTCAAAATAAGTTATCGTAGGGACTATGAGTGCAGTATCTAAAGGTGTAAAGTTCACGTCTGTGATGAAAGAACTGTAAAGCGGATAAGATACCCTGTCCGTGCTAACTCCGTTTTGTTTTATAATAGCAGTGAATAGTACTTCTTTCGTTCCGTTGGCCAAAATAGGAATAGTAGCAGGTAATTCAAATAAGCCAAGAGTAGTTCCATCTATAGAAACCATTACTTCCGTGATGTTAGAGCTAGAGCTGCCCTGAAAAGGTCCAACTTCTAACTCAAACTCACTAATAGCTAAAAAAGCAGGTAATTCCTCCTTTCTGTCAAACAGGGAACAGCTATTAACTAAAAAAGCAGTTAAGAAGATAAAAAGGAAATGATTATTCATCTCGGACATTCTTTAAAGAAGCCGCGAAAATAGAGATTTGTGGCATTCGTTTAAGCTATTTCGGGTTTAAAGGTTTTACATGAAGAACAAAACAATCCTCATTTAAAATAACGAGGAGGTTACTTGCTTAGTATAAACCTAAGAAGAAATTTTATCCAAAATCATGTAAGCCACTTTTAAGGCTCTTAATCCATCATTTATAGTCACTTGGGGCTCTGTGTTGTTTATAATGCTTTCAGAGAAAGAAAAGAGTTCATCTCTAATAGGATTGCTTTCAGCGAGAGTTGTTGGTTTTTCGAAT
>DDEI01000002.1:0-511 GCA_002336675.1 Flavobacteriales bacterium UBA1958
TCAGACCTTACCACAACAATAGCTGGTGTAACTATTTCAGCTAATAACATGGAGGCAACCTATCAATGGCTGGATTGTGACAACGGCTTTGCGATTATTTCTGGAGAAAATGGACAATCCTATACGCCAGTTTTAAATGGTAACTATGCCATTGAATTAACAGAAAATGGTTGTGTGGACACTACAGCTTGTATTGCTATTACCTCTGTAGGTATTCTGGAAAATAGCTTTGGAAATGACTTTGTAGTCTATCCAAATCCAACTAATGGAAACTTCTCCGTTGACCTAGGGGCAAATCATGGAAATGTTAAAATTAGGATTACTGATGCTAATGGAAGACTAATTCAATCTTCAGAATTCAGTAGCGCTCAAATCTTAGATCTTAATATTTCAGAGGCCTCCGGGGTTTATCTATTAACGGTGGAGTCTTCGTACCAAAGGGCTGTAATTCGGTTAGTGAAACAATAAATAAATTTGAGGAAAAACGTCGGTTACTTATAGGATGCTAGCT
>DDEI01000002.1:563-2588 GCA_002336675.1 Flavobacteriales bacterium UBA1958
CATGAAGAAAAACAGCCAACTATACTCATTATCAGAACTGCGGTAAGAATTAACCTCATTCTACAAAATTAGAAGTTTTTAGCCCTTAATGTGAACTAGGGTTTAATAATCTCAGCTATTCAAAGAAATAACAATCCTTATCTGCGCTAAAACCCCCATAATCTATAAAGATGAGGGAGTTAATCAAATAAGTGGGGTTAAATTTCAGTATCTTTATATTTTAATAATATACACAACAATAAGTTACAGCACATTTCGGTTACTTATAGGATGCTAGCTTACTGTACATATTGTTCTGCCGAAAAAACCCATTCGGAAGAATTGCTTCCTGCAATTGACTTATACAAGAGTGAAAGAATAACGAAAGTCTTTAATTCAGCCCAAACTAAAGGCAGGAAATTTTTAATTCTCTCAGGCAAATTAGGTGTCATTGAGCCGCATCAAAAGATTGATTATTATGATCATTTACTCAAGGCTTCTGAAGTTGAAGGGCATGCCGAACTTGTAGCTTCACAACTGAAAGAAAAAAAAATAAGTCACCTTGTTTTTTACATGAGTTCCATAGCGCATGATAAACACATCAAACCCTATGCAGATTGTATAATAGAGGCTTGTGCTAAAAGTAGTATCCCGATAGAAATTAGAGAGGACTATTTTAATGATTAAGAATCTAGCTGCATTTATATGAAAACAAAGGATTCAATGCTAAAATGAAAAAATACCTATTTCTTCATGTAAGGTAATTTCTCTGATCTGCCCTTTTTAAAAATATTAATCCTAGGTTCCTGTCCTTTTCTTAATTCACGCTGATCTTCCTCAGAGAGCTGAATAATAGACTTGCAGTCTTCTGAACATGTGTTGTCGAATTTTTTCTTGCAGGATTCGCATTGAATAAATAGAAGGTGGCATGCTTCGTTTATACAATTCGTATGGTCATCACAGGGCTGTCCACATTGATGACATGAAGCGATTATTTCATCAGAAATTCTTTCTCCAAGCCTTTCATCAAAGACGAAGTTCTTTCCCTTAAACTTATTCTTAAGTCCCTCCTCCTCTGCTTGACGGGAATATTCTATTATTCCGCCTTCTAACTGATGTACATTAGGAAACCCTTCATGTTTTAACCATGCCGAGGCTTTTTCACATCTAATCCCTCCCGTGCAGTACATCACTATTTTCTTTTCTTCCTTCCCGTCTAACATCTCTCGAACTTCTTGTAGTTCGTCTCTAAACGTGTCTACATCGGGGAGAATGGCTCCTTCAAAATGTCCCACTTCATGCTCGTAGTGGTTCCTCATGTCTATAAGAATGGTCTGCTCATCATCGGTTAACTCGTTAAATTCTTTAGCGTTCAAGTGCTTTCCTGTGTTAGTAACATCGAATGACTCATCTTCTAGCCCGTCTGCTACTATTTTTTCTCTCAGTTTTATTTTTAGTTTATAAAAACTTTTACCATCATCCTCTATAGCCATATTTAATCTTAAGCCATCTAGAAAAGAAATTGAATAAAGATGGGTTTTAAATTCCTCAAACCTATTCATAGGAATAGAAATCTGCGCATTTATCCCCTCACTAGAAACGTAAGTTCTTCCATATACGTCAAAGGATAACCAGTTTATAAAAAGAAAATCTCTGAAGAATTCTGGATTTGATAATTGTTCATACCTGTAAAACGAGACAGTGAATCGCTTGTCAGGAGACGCTAGCATTTTTTGCTTCAGCTCTTTAGAGTCTACTTTATTATGCAATCTTTTCATTTCTCTTTACTTTGAACTTGAACTCTGGTTTTAGAAAAGAGAATAGGCCACACCTCTTGGATCTTCTGAGAAGTACCACAATTATGTCTACTAGCTTTTCACCTCACAATTTCAAGTTATGCGTGAAACACTAAAAATTTAAAAGCACAAAGTTACCAATTTTCATTGCTGTGTGAGCTACTCCTCGTTAAATAGCTTCTGACAGCAGTTCTGTAATTTTAACACTCTTCAAGTAATTTATCCCTGTATGCCACGTTTAAAGTTTGTT
>DDEI01000002.1:2928-24761 GCA_002336675.1 Flavobacteriales bacterium UBA1958
TTGACACTCTAAATGTGAAAAATTTGGAATTCACTTATAAGGAATAGGGTAAAATAGTTTGTATATTTAGAGGGAAACCAAAATCGACAAGGAAATGCTTGAATTTTGTAAAAAAATCTTAGAAAAGGTGAGCTTTGATAGACACCTTTTTAAAAAAGAACTGATGAAATCTATTAAATGGGTAAAGACTGAAGAACTAGAAGTACTCAGAAGATGGTGCTTAATTAAGTTTGGTAATCTATATTCTCAATTGATAAAGGATTCTTTCAAAAAAGTCCTTTCAGCATAAGGGAAATCTCCTTTTTTAAAATTAATCGTAAGCTCTTAGTCGAAGAAATCTCTTCCTCTCAGAGCTTTTTTATTTGGAAAGAAAACCAATATTCCTCTTTAATCCTTGATATTTCGTTCGTTTGACTGCACTCCCCTTAAAAAGCTCCTGAAAGACATCTTCAGTTAACTCTTCCCATTCTGCTCTAGTCATATTAAGTAAGTCTTTATGCGGATAAAAATCAGGTTCCTTGTGCTCTTTACTAAACCTGTTCCAGGGACAAACTTCCTGACAGATATCGCAGCCAAACATCCAATCATCAAACTTTCCATGATACTCCTTAGGAAAAATTTCATCTTTTAATTCAATCGTAAAATATGAGATACACTTACTTCCATCTACCACGTAGGGCTTAATTATTGCGCCTGTAGGACAAGCGTCTATGCACGCAGTGCACTTCCCACAGTGATCTGCCACCGGCGAATCAGCAGTTAATTCTAAATCTAGAATTAACTCAGAAAGAAAATAAAAAGAGCCGGTTTTCTTAGAGAGGACATTGGAGTGTTTCCCCATCCAGCCGATTCCACTTTTAACTGCCCATGCTTTATCCATAACAGGAGCTGAGTCTACAAAAGCCCTCCCGCCTACTTCACCAATCTCTTCATGGATATAGCTAATTAAGGCCTTTAACTTCGACTTTATCACCTTATGGTAGTCTCTTCCATAAGCATACATAGAAATCTTAGGGGCCGCTATATCTGAGCGAATCTCGGAAGAATAATAGTTAAGACTCAGAGAAATGACCGACTTAGCCCCTTCGACGAGTTTGGTCGGGTCTAACCTTTTATCGAAGTGGTTCTCCATGTATGCCATTTTACCATGAGAGCCATTGGCTAACCATTCTTCTAACCGAGGAGCCTCGTCTTCTAAAAATCCTGCTTTAGAAATTCTACACTCCATAAAGCCCAATCGCTTGGCTTCTGTTCTAATTAAATCTGTCCGATTTTGGATAGTCGATAAAAGCATTATTAAAACAAGTTCCCTTGATTTTTTAAATTACTGTACCCTAAATGATCAAATGCTCTATCAGTCACTTGTCTACCCCTTGGTGTTCTTGTTAGAAATCCTTCTTGAATTAAAAAAGGCTCATACACCTCTTCGATAGTTCCTTTGTCTTCACTAACTGCAGTAGCCAAAGTATTTAACCCTACAGGTCCCCCTTTGAATTTTTCTATAAGCGTGGTCAGAATCTTATTATCCATTTCATCTAAACCAAACTTATCTACATTTAAGGCTGTAAGAGCCGTATTTGTGATTTCTAGGTCAATAGTTCCATCTCCTTTGATTTGTGCGAAATCACGAACTCTGCGGAGCAATGCATTACATATTCTCGGTGTTCCTCGACTTCTTCTGGCTATTTCAAAAGCGGCAGATTCATTTATCGGTATTTCTAAGATTTCAGCACTCCTGGTAACGATATCTGTTAATAGCTTCGCGTCATAATATTCCAATCTAGAATTTATGCCGAATCTTGCTCTCAGCGGCGCTGTAAGCAAGCCGCTTCTTGTAGTAGCACCAATTAATGTAAAGGGCTCTAAGGTGATTTGAACGGTTCGAGCGTTAGGTCCTGAATCTATGACTAAGTCTATAACATAGTCTTCCATGGCAGAATACAAATACTCCTCCACTACAGGACTTAACCGATGTATTTCATCCACAAATAAAACATCATTCTCCTCAAGATTAGTTAAAAGACCTGCTAAATCTCCCGGTTTATCTAAAACTGGTCCTGAGGTAGTTTTAATACTGACGCCCATCTCATTCGCGATAATATACGCTAAAGTAGTTTTACCTAAACCCGGGGGGCCGTGCAATAGAACATGATCTAAGGACTCCTCTCTAAGCTTAGCTGCCTGAGTGAATATTTGAAGATTTTCTAACACCGCTCTTTGACCGGTGAAATCCTCAAAACTTTTAGGTCTAAGGACTCTTTCGAGTTCCTTATCCGAATTTCTTTCTGCTTCTTCTCTTGGACTAAAGTCTTCCATTATAACCAAAGATACTATGAATAATGATTTATTGAAACAGTTACACCTATCTGTTTATAAACGGGGAGAACGAAATACATTAAAAAAAAGAAGCTGCAGTTCCCTGCAGCTTCTTTGTTCATTGTTTTCTTGTATTGACCTAGTGGTCTTTTTCATCAGGGCCTAAAGGCACCGTTTGAGGAACAAAGTCGTTTTCATGCTGTGGATTGCTATAGTCATATGGCCACCTGTGTACGACTGGTAAATCACCTTCCCAATTTCCGTGAATATGTTCTACAGGTGTTGTCCATTCTAAAGTGTTAGACTTCCATGGATTTTGCACCGCCGCTTGACCTCTGAAAATACTATAGAAGAAATTATACAAGAAGAGAATCTGAGCTATAGCTCCCACAATGGCAAATACACTAATAAGCGGATTTAAATCCAATGCTACTTCTAAAAATTCAAAATTACTGTAGTCGTAATATCTCCTTGGCGCTCCTGCTAGCCCTACAAAATGCATAGGGAAGAATACTCCGTACCCGCAGACAAACGTCAGCCAGAAATGGACATATCCCAATTTGGTGTTCATCATTTTTCCAAACATCTTCGGGAACCAGTGATAGACACCAGCCATCATTCCAAAGATCGCTGACATGCCCATTACGATATGGAAATGAGCCACTACGAAGTAAGTATCGTGTACATTAATATCCAATGCTGAATCGGCAAGGATAATTCCTGTTAATCCACCTGAAACGAATGTAGATACCAATCCTATAGAAAATAACATAGCCGGTGTATAACGGATGTTTCCTTTCCACAGAGTAGTTATATAGTTAAATGCTTTTACTGCAGAAGGAATGGCTATCAATAGAGTAGTTATTACGAATAATCCTCCTAGCCATGGACTCATCCCTGTTAAGAACATGTGGTGTCCCCAAACTATAAAGCTTAAAAACCCTATGGCCAGAATAGAACCTACCATGGCTTTGTATCCGAAAATAGGCTTTCTAGCATTGGTAGCTATCACTTCAGAACTAATACCAAGAGCTGGAAGTAATACGATATATACCTCGGGATGACCCAAGAACCAGAATAAATGTTGATAAAGTATCGGTGATCCTCCCGTTACATCTAAAGCTTCCCCATCTATAAAAATATTAGAAAGGTAGAAAGCTGTCCCCATTCCTCTGTCCATTAATAACAACACCACTGCTGAAACTAAAACTGGGAAGGATAATACTCCTAAAATAGCTGTTACCAGGAATGCCCAAATCGTCAAAGGCAATCTTGTCATCTTCAGCCCTTTTGTTCTTAAATTAACTATTGTTACTATATAGTTCAATCCTCCTAAAAGTGAAGATACTACGAAAAGTACCATAGACAATAACCACATCGTCATTCCCAATCCAGAACCCGGCATAGCCTGAGGTAAAGCACTTAATGGCGGATATACCGTCCATCCGCCTGAAGCCGCTCCTGTTTCTATGAATAGAGATGAAATCATAATCACACTAGAAACAAAGAAGAACCAATAGGATAACATATTAAGAAAACCTGAAGCCATGTCTCTAGCTCCAATCTGAAGTGGTATAAGCAAGTTGGAGAAGGTTCCTGACAATCCTCCCGTTAATACAAAGAATACCATTATGGTACCGTGAATAGTAACTAATGCTAAATAAGCATTTTGATTCATTACTCCTCCTGGAGCCCATCTATCCCCTAAAAGCGCATTTAAAATCTCGAATGACTCTCCAGGCCAACCTAATTGTATCCTAAATAAAACCGATAATAAAACAGCTATGATTCCCATAAAAACGGCAGTTACTAAAAACTGTCTCGAAATCATCTTGTGATCTTGAGAAAAAACATACTTGCTAATAAAACTCTCTTTATGATGTGCGTGTCCTGCCATTTTTGAACAATTTTTTCTTTATTCTTATTTCTCAGCCACCGGCTCTAATATACTTTCCTCTGCTTCATCAGTCTCCCCTTCGCCTCCTAAGGTTTCCGAAAATGTTTTCTGTTCTTCCAGCCAAGCCTGATATTCTTCTTCACTTTCGATAATTACTTTTACTGCCATATTATTGTGCGAAGCGCCGCACACTTTGTTACAAAGCAGTATATAATCAAAATTGGGGTTGTCCTCCATTACTCTCATCGAATCCGTAGTAATAGTCGGTGTCATTTTGAACCTCGTAGGGATACCTGGTACAGCGTTCATTTGAGCTCTAAAGTGGGGCATAAATGCTGAGTGGATTACATCTCTCGAATTAAAAACAAATTCCACCTCTCTACCTAAAGGCAAGTGTAGCTCGCCTTTTACTAGTTTGTCGTCCTTACCTGCCTTAAATTCTCCCGATGAAGCCTCTCTAGACGTGCTAACATCATTAATTCTTAGCTTGTGACGCTGCAGTCTATATATTTTATCCTCTAAAGCCTCTAATTGAGATGGAGGAAGAAAATCGCCTTCTTCCTTCAACTTCTTCTCAATGCCTGAGATTTCCTCATCTAACTCAGCTATCTTTCCAATGATTAACTCATCACTAGCTATTCCTAACGGATTTGTTCCTGAGATGAGATTGTAATTAGAAAACCCTAACTCGTTATCAGCCCCAGGGTATCTAATTGTCCAGTCAAATTGTTTCGCATACACTTCTAATCGCACTGGATTCTCACTGGCTACTACATCCGTAATATCATTCCATATTCTTAATCCAAAAATGATTATAAAGGCTAACACTATAGAAGGAATAATTGTCCATATCATTTCCAATTTAGTGCTATGCGCAAAAAAGAATGCCTTCCTGTCTTCTCTGTAGTAATATTTCCAGGAGTAGTAAAACAAAAACAAGTGTACTAGGAAAAAGACTATAGTGATAATCACCACATTCACCATGAACAACATGTCTATATCATTCCCATGAGCCGATGCAGATACTGGCAGGTAATCCCCGTATACTACGTAAAAATAAATTACACCTGCAAAGAACACAAACATCCAAATAAGCATGAGCCATGCGTTCATTTTATTATCAGCCAAAGAGATATCCTCCTCCCGGTGATTTCTCAGCTTAGCCGCTAACTGGTATACTTTGCTTAGCTGCACTGCAGCTACCACACCAAGAACTATCGTTATTAATACTAGAAGACTAAACATATCTTTTATTTCTATTCTTTAATTCATTAAATACTGTGATGTTCACTCTCATCTATAAATGGATGATTCACTGGAACCATGGCCGCTTTGGTAAATGAGTTTAACATGAGGTATACAAACAACCCTAGGAAACCTAAGAACATTAGCGGCTGCCACCACGAATAATGGGAGTGCCCGTGCATAGTTCCTGGCATTACTAGTAAGTAAACATCTACATAATGTCCAATTAGAATTAGACATCCTGACAATCTTAAAAACACTGGATTTCTTTTAGCATCACGCGCCATTAAAACTAAAAATGGAACTACAAAATTAATAATACACATTACAATCAAAGGTAATCCGTAATTCTCAAATCTTTGTTGATAATATATCACTTCTTCGCCTATATCTGCATACCAAATAAGCAGGAACTGACATAATCCTAAATAACTCCAAAGCATACTAATTCCAAACATCCATTTACCCAAATCATGGATGTGAGAATCATTTACCTTAGGTAAAAATCCTTTATCTCTAAGGTAAAGCGTAGCAATAGTCGCAAAAATCATAAACGTTACCCACATACCCGAGAATACATACCATCCATACATCGTACTAAACCAATGCGTGTCTATAGACATTAACCAGTCCCATGACAATGTAGATGAGAACACGGCAAACAGTGCTAAGAAAATAGCTGAACGCTTAAACATCTTTACATGTAAGGTGGTCCCGTCTAGAGCGTCTTCTTCTATAGATTTTTTTCTAAACCAATTTCCAAACCAAATAAAAACACCTAAATAGACTAATGTTCTAGCCCACCAGAATCCTTCATTCAGATAAGCTCTTTTATTCTTAATAATCTTGTCTATTCCTAGGTTGACTTGTGCGCCTGTGGCTTCTGCATTATCTGTGTAAGTAGAATGCTCGCCTTCAACTGTTGCAGGAATTACGAACTCGGAATATGTCCCTGGATCCATCCAGTGATAAATGTGATTTACGTGTAATGTGGAGGCTATAAATACAATTACTAGAACAAGGGAAAACGCTGGAATGTTTCTATGAAATATCCCCTCGAAAACTCTTTTTAATTGTGAACTCCAACCTACTTCTGCCGCATATTGCAACGCATAGAAGAATAACCCCCCGAGTGCAATAGCAAAGAAATAGAATCCACACACTAACAAATTAGACCAAAACTCTTGGCCTCCATGATCGTGAGGATTGTGACTATTAAGTCCGCCTATAATACCTATAACACCTAGCGCCATTAAGACGAGAGTGGTGATTTTGGCTCTTTTCGAAAAAACAAAATTCATGTTTCTTTTTCTTTGAATTCTTTAATATTATTCCTAGACTTATTTAGATGCGATATCCTCATCAACTGTATCTTCTACTAACACCTCAGGACCGTCTCCCATTAAAACTTTGACATACTGTATCACTTGCCATCTTTCCTTCTGGTTTAAGATATAGGCATGAGATCCCATTAACCCTTTTCCATAGGTTATAGTATGGAACATCTTTCCTTCAGCTAATCCCTTTCTTGACTCGTAAGAAGGCACTACTGGGTACTTCCCCCCTGACTTCTGCGTTATACTTCCGTCACCGCCGCCTTTCTCCCCATGGCACTGGATACAAAACTTTTCAAAAAGCACTTGTCCTGCAGCTGTACTTTCAGGTGAAGTAGGTAATGGACTTTTAAACCCAACTCCTGCTCCTTCATATCCCGCCTCTGTATTAGGGTATGGATATGGCGCGTTATACGCTAATTGATCTCCTCCTCTGAAAGGAATGGTGCCTTCTACTGGAATTCTTACAGATTGCTTTAATCTCATCACTTTAGCACTGTCTGATGTCATTCCAGGTTTGAACTCATCAAATCCGTAATCAACATAAGCCTCAATAGCTGGGGAACGATACATGTCAGGCATGTATTCTAACCCTGGACTATTCTCATCTGTTACACATGAAGCGAAACAAAGAGAAACAATAACTGCTATAATTAACTGTGTCTTTTTCATGTGATTAATATTCTTTTTCGCTTAATTCTTCTGGATTTGTAGAAGATATTATTTTCGAAATGTCATCTGCACTCATTGAACTATTTTCATCTGTAGTCACCTCCATTATAAATCTATCGTTTGTAGATCTTGGATGTGGATTATCAGCTATCATTCCCGGAACTGTTCCGTTTCTTAACAAATAAGTAATAGACATTCCATGCGCTCCACAGAGCACACTGAATTCAAACGTTACTGGTAAGAATGAAGTCACGTTATCAATGAGGCTTTGATTTGGTTTACCCCCAATATTCATGGGCCAATCGCTTATCATAAAGTACCACATACCTAGAAGAGCTAACGATGTTCCAGTTAAAGCATACATAAATGCACATATAGCCAGACGAGTTCTTTTCACTCCTATGATGGGATCTATTCCATGTATGGGAAATGGTGAAAACACCTCCTTTATTCTTATCCCTTTGTCAACGATTAGTTGAGCTGCTTCTTTCAGCTTATCATCATCGTCATACATTGCATGAAATACCTTTCTTTCCATGTTCTAATTTTTGTTTCGTTATCTAGTGGTCAGCCTTTTTAAAATTTTCACCAGAAGATTTTAATATTGTTTTTAACTCATTTAATGCTAATACCGGGAAGAACCTGGCAAACAGCAAGAAAAGAGTCATGAAAATCCCTAAGGTTCCAATAAATATCCCCAAATCCACGAATGTAGAGTGAAACTCACTCCATGAGGATGGTAAGTAATCTCTGTGCAGTGATGTAACGATAATTACATATCTCTCATACCACATCCCCAGATTAATGATTAGCGACATTATAAAGGTGAACATTAGACTAGTTCTTAACTTTTTAAACCAGAATAACTGTGGACTAACAACGTTACAGGTCATCATAATGGCATAAGACCACCAGTAAGGCCCTGTAGCTCTATTGATAAATGCATAAGATTCATACTCGACACCTGAGTACCAAGAAATAAAGAGTTCAGTGATGTAAGCTACACCAACAATAGAACCTGTAACAATAATTACAATGTTCATATACTCCACATGTTTCGTATGAATATACGCTTCCAGCCCCATCACTTTTCTCATAATTAGCAGAAGCGTAAGAACCATAGCAAATCCAGAGAATACGGCTCCAGAGACAAAATAAGGGGGGAATATAGTAGTATGCCATCCTGGAATTACTGCAGTAGCAAAATCCATAGATACAATAGAGTGAACAGAGAATACAAGAGGAGTAGCTATACCTGCTAACACCAAAGAGACCTCTTCAAACCTTGTCCAATGCTTAGCCCTTCCGGACCATCCAAAACTCAATGCTGTATACAATTTCTTTCTCCAACCTCCCGTAACTTTATCTCTAATAGTAGCGAAATCAGGGATTAAACCAATGTACCAGAAAACAAGTGATACAGAGAAATAAGTAGAAATAGCGAACACATCCCAAAGCAGGGGTGAGTTAAAGTTTACCCAGAGCGACCCAAATTGATTTGGTAGAGGGAATACCCAGTAGGCTTGCCAGATTCTGCCCATGTGTATCCCTGGGAAAAGTGCTGCCATCATTACAGCAAATATGGTCATGGCTTCTGCAGAACGGTTTATAGCCATTCTCCATTTCTGTCTGAACAAAAGAAGTACGGCTGATATTAGCGTTCCAGCATGGCCGATTCCGACCCACCAAACGAAGTTAGTTATGTCCCATGCCCATCCAACTGTTTTATTCAGACCCCATGTTCCAATTCCAACTCCCAATAGATAGAGAATGTTACCTACACCCCAAGCAGCTATTATTCCGCTTATCGTGATTAACACTTTCCACCACATAGTAGGCGACCCTACTATAGGAGCCATTACATCCTCAGTAATTTGAGAATAAGACTTATCACCTAGTATCAGGGGTTCTCTTATGGCTGCTTCTTTTTGCATACTATCTTATCTTTTAAGCTTCAGTATTTCTTACTATGGTCTGGTAATAGATATTAGGCTGCACCCCTATTTCTTCTAACGCTCCATAAGCTCTGTTATCTTTAGACAACTGAGTCACATTTGACTTCTTATCATTTAAATCCCCAAACGTAATTGCATGCGATGGACAAGCCTCTGCGCACGCACAATCAACATCTCCATCTCCAATTGGTTTTCCTTGTTTTTTAGCTTCTAGCTTCGCAGCCTGAATATTTTGAACACATAAACTACATTTCTCCATAACTCCCCTTGACCTCACGGTCACATCTGGATTAAGAACCATTCTACCATACTCTTGTTGAGACACATTTATATGCTTGAATTTTTTATATGCCTGGTAATTAAACCAATTAAATCTTCTTACTTTATAAGGACAGTTATTAGCACAATACCTCGTTCCTATACATCTGTTATAAGTCATCTGATTAAGGCCTTCATTACTGTGTGTCGTGGCTGCTACAGGACAAACGGTCTCACAAGGTGCGTGATTACAATGCTGACACATCATAGGCATATGAACTGTTTGAGGGTTATCCTCAGGGTTCTCCATGTCTGCGTATGCTCCTATAGTCCCCAGGCCTTTAGCTTCTATAGCCTCAGTATCATTTATAGACTTAATTTCAGAAGAATAATATCTATCTATTCTCATCCAGTGCATATCTCTATGACGATGTACTTCATCTTTTCCTACTACTGGCACATTATTCTCTATGTGACAGGCTGTGACACAAGCTCCACATCCATCGCAAGAGCCTAAATCAATACTCATCCCCCATCTATGGCCTACTTGCTCTACAGAATGTGCTTCCCATAAATCAAAGTTTCTTACATGACTTTTATCTCTGCCATCTAACACCCCGTCATCATTCATATCCTCATGTACTACCAATCCAGGCATTACATTGTAGGTTGACATTCCCTTAGGCTTGTTCTTCTCTTCTTGAAACTGAGATAGCGAAGTTTCTTTGACCACAGAGTCTCTTCCCATAACAGTGCTATGCATCTGCGTAGAAGCTATTTTATACTCTTCATCTGTTAATTCAAGCGATGCAATGTTGGAATAAACATGTTCACCATTCACTAAAGAAGTAAAGCTAAACACATTAGCTCCGATAGGAGTTCTCACTGCATTTTCTTCCGAACCTGAATTCAAATAATCTCCGTACTCCCCAGTTTGATAGGCAGCCCTTCCTATAAGTTCATCTCCAGCACCCCGACCGTAACCTAGTGCTATTCCAATAGTTTTTGGCGCTTGACCTGGCTGAGGCATTATAGGTAAATTAACCGTTCTTCCATTTACAGTCACATTTGCTTTTATAGCAAATGTTCTTTGACCTAAATAAATGTGATCACCAATACCCATTTCCCTCATATCAGAAGGGGCCATAGTAATGTAGTTATCCCATGTTACTTTAGTCATAGGATCAGGAAGCTCTTGAAGAAAGGGGTTGTTCGCATGATTACCCGCTCCCATTCCTACTTTTTCATATAACTTGATTTCCCAATCTCCTGTTTTAACCGCTTTGACAGATGCTAGGGCAGCTGAAATATCCACTGCTGTTGAATTCTCCTCTTCAAAAGAAAAAATATTTTCTGAAGCAACAGAACCCGACCAAACACCAGACATCACTGCTTTATTCCAAGTGTCATCGAAATGTTTAGTGGCCTCTGAATAGCCAGGATTATAATTCGTTCTTAAGTAATTATACCAAGACACATCATTGCTTGCCCATTTCAATAGACTTTCCTGAGCTGGCCTGGTACTCCATAATTTATTTATAGCTGGTTGAGCTACATCTGTTCTTCCTGCATAGGGAGAGAAATCACCCCATGATTCTAGAAAGTGATTATCAGGACACATATACTTGCACTTACTCCCTGTCTCATCTGCATGAGAGTTAAATGAAATTGATGTTTTCACCTTTGCAAGGCCTGAAACAAAATCAGCCGCATTCGGAAGTGAATACGCTGGATTTACTCCCATAATTATAAGAGCCCCGACTTTACCAGAGTTCATCTCCTTAATTAGGTTAGTGACTTTAGTATCATCTCCCTGGAATAAATTAATCCCTTCAGAACAATCTAAAGTAACCCCTTCGTTTCCTAATACTTTATTTATCTCAGCTACTATTTTCTGAATATTAGAATCATTGCTTCCTGCAACAACTAAAGAGGCGCCTTTTTCTATATTCGCTTTTAACTTGTCTGCTGCCAAATTCACCTTATAAGCTAGACTCTCTGAAAGACCTTCCAATGAACCTCCAGTAATAGCCGCATAAAGACCTGAAACTATTAAACCCTCTTCAGATGGTTTTATGATTGTTCGGTGATCCGCATTTGATCCAGTCAAAGACATATTAGACTCAAAATGATGGGATTGCAACATCCAACTTCCCTCAGGCTTTCTACTTTTCGAATATTGAGATTGGAAAACATTTGGTGTCAACCATGTTCCTAGATAATCCGCAGCAACTGAAACCACAACTCTAGCCTTAGAAAAATCATACTTCGGCAATACTCCGTTATTTGCTTTTCTCAATCCACTATATGAAACAGCATCATATTGAACATGCTTAGCTTCATATTTATTTTTGAATTCCGCTATAACCTTTTTAGTGCTTGGACTTATTATAGTAGAACTTAAGATTCTAACGTTAGATGCAGCCGCTAATTCATCCATAATTGCATTATCCACTGTAGACCAAGTCATGGCGTCATCTCCCATTTGAGGCCCCCTTAACCTTTCTTCATCATAAAGAGAGATTACAGAAGAGTTAATTCTAGCATTTATCCCCCCCTCCCCGAAATCTTTGTTAGGCTTAATGAAAATAGGTCTTCCCTCTCTAGTTTTAACTAAAATATTTCCATAATCATTGCCATCATAATAGGTGCTAGCATAATAATTAGCTACTCCGGGCACTATTTCAGCCGGCCTATTTATGTATGGAATAGATTTTATTACAGGCGCCTCACAAGCTGCTAATGTAGCCGCTGTTACACTGAACCCCATAAACTTCAAGAAATCTCTTCTTGGAGTAGAGGTCTCATCTAAACTTTCTTCAGCTAAAAATTCAGCCGCCTCCTGCGTTTCCGCTGTAAATTCATTTTGAACAGACTCTTTATACTCCTCAGTTCCGTGAAGCTCGTCTAATCCTGTCCAGTATTTTTTGGTTACTCCCATTTTTTCTCTAAGAATTATGGTTTAGTAATGACACTTAGAACACTCCCATCCTCCCAGTTCCTTAACTGTGATAACGTTGTCTTCTAAATATTTCTTTAAATCTCTTTTTCCCAAATCAGTCTCTATGAGCCTGTCGTGTATCTCCTGATAATATCCATTTTCTGTATTCATTACTGATATACCCGCCTTATTATGACATTCTATACACCAACCCATGGTAAGCACATCTTTTTCTAGAGAAATGATACTTACGTCTTCCTCAGCCAATTTCATTATCTCTTCTGATGTGGCAACCTTACCTAGCATGTAATCTTGATCCACTGGCCCATGACACTGTTGACAAGCTAATCCAGCAACATTCACATGCTGCGAGTGATTGAAATAAACATGGTCTGGAAGATTATGTACCTTATTCCATGTTATTGGTTGCTGATCATAATCCGCGATATATGTCCCAGCTTCCGGATCAAACCCCACGTAATCATATATTTTCTGAATCTCAGCAGTCATCTCATCATTATGCCCTTTCTTCACCCCCTTATGGCAGTTCATACATAGCATTGGCTCTGGAAGTCCTGCATGCTTAGATTTACTGGCTGAATTGTGACAATACTCGCAGTTTATTCCATTCTTTCCTGCGTGCAGCTTGTGGTTAAAAGCAATAGGTTGATCGGGCATATGACCTTCCATAATATTGATAGCCATTCCTAAATTGTACCCCCAAGGAATAAGGAAGAATATGACGATAACAAAAGTCAGAATAGAGGCAAACGCTTTATTATCCCACAACCAGCCCTTAACTCTATCGCCATAAGATTTGGGAGCTACGCCATCCCCAGTCTCTCTCTCTTGGATACTCGACCCAATGGCCCTTCCAGCCCCTGATGCCGCTACAGCTATAATAGCAAAAATAACGGCAAGTATTAAATACCAGAAAACAGGGTTATCCTCACCTACCTCTTCCACTTTAGCATTATACCAATCCTTTTCACCAACAGAGCTTAAAACAACAGGAGGTACGTATTCCGAAACATAAGTTAAAACGTTATTAATATCTACATCATTAACGGCTTGATTCTGCATCCAGCCGAACTGAGGCGTCCACTTGTTTGCCATGCCAACTACATAAGCATCTCCAGTAGCGAAAGCTTTCTTCGGATTTTTTATCCAAGTATTGATGAGCTCATCTTTTCCTTTCCATCTGAGAGCAACCCCTTTCAACGAAGGAGCCGCCAAAACACTGCCATCTAAAGAGTGACAAGTGGCACAGTTATTATTGAAAACAGATTCTCCCGCATCGTAATCTCCACCTTCATGGATAGTAGCAAACGTCTGTAAACTCAGGAATAATATCGCTAGAGAACTAAGCAATTTATAGCTCCTACTAAGTTGGCTCTGCACTTTAGGCAGTGTGTTATTTCCGCTCTTCATTGTCTAAATCGGGTCGAAATTCGAGGGCAAATTTAACTGATTTATGCCCTAGGAATGTCACATTTCACAGCCAAAAACTTTATTTAGAATCCTTCTAAATAGCGTCTCTCTTTAGCAAACATCAAATGTACAGAACACGACAACATAGTCTTTAGCACAGTTATTGATTCCATACAACAGAGCAAAATCAGAAGCTCGAGCACTAATGAAGTTCAAACTATATTTGTACCATGAAGAATTTGATCCTTTCTGTCTTATCTGTTGTTTTCCTTCTAATTTCCTCTCAAGGGGTTGCACAAGAAGATAAAACTTTTTGGCAAAAGTTATTTAGCGAGAAATTCAAACAACTCGATGCGGAGGATCCGAAAAACTCTCAAGATTCGTTAGCGGTTCTTTTGAATAAGCATTTAAAGGAAGAGTCTAACACCAAAACAACTCCAACAAAGAATAATGACATTCAAATTGCAGATAGCGCCGTTAATCCTGCATTAAAAGGAATAGGTTCTTTAACTATTAAGGCAGATAAGAACATCCTAGACTGGTTAGATAGCGCGAAAGTAGCAACTCGAGTAGGATTTAGGATACAAGTGTTTACGGGAGATTTAACCGAAGCTCGGACTATTAAATCACTCCTACTAAACTCAGGCGAACGAGCCACTTTAAGATATAATTCTTCAGATTACTATGTGAGAATAGGCGATTTCAGAAACTACATATCTGCCGAGAAAAAACTAAGCGAACTTCAGAAATTATATCCCAGTGCTTATTTAGTAAGAGACAAAATTAAATTAGACTAACTGATTTAACAGTTAAATCTAATTACTTAATGTTCTTTTTACTTCTACTTCCTCGAAAGCTTCTATGTGATCACCAGCTTTAATATCATTATAGTTGGCTACATTCAATCCGCACTCATATCCTTTAGTTACCTCTTTCACATCATCCTTAAATCTCTTTAAAGATCCTAATGTTCCCGTATAAACAACTATTCCGTCTCTAATTACTCTGATAGTACTATTTCTAGCAATCTTACCTTCGAGCATGAAACAACCTGCTATGGTTCCTACTTTAGATATTTTAAATGCTTCCCTTATCTCTGCTGTTCCTAGAACCTTTTCTTCAATTCTAGCAGATAATAAGCCCTCCATAGATTCTTTTACTTCATCTATAGCAGCATAAATCACAGAGTATGACTTAATTTGGATTTCTTCTTGTTCAGCAAGTTTTCTTGCAGAAGCAGAGGGTCTCACCTGGAATGCTATAATGATGGCGTCTGAAGCTGATGCTAATAACACATCTGATTCTGAAACCTGCCCTACCGCTTTATGAATTACGTTCACTTGTATTTCATCAGTAGAAAGTTTTAATAACGAGTCTGTTAAAGCTTCTACAGAACCATCAACATCTCCTTTAACGATTAAGTTTAATTCTTTAAAGTCTCCAACAGCTATTCTTCTACCAATCTCTTCCATGGTAAGGTGCTTCTGTGATCTTACACCTTGTTCACGCTGAAGCTGCTGACGTTTATTAGCCACTTCTCTGGCTTCCTTTTCATCTTCGAATACATAGAACTTGTCTCCTGCGTTAGGTGCTCCACTGAATCCAAGAACTGACGCCGGCATAGCCGGGCCAACTTCTTCAATTTTATTGCCGCGCTCATTCTGAATTGCTTTTACTTTTCCTGAATGCTGGCCCGCAAGTATAGCGTCACCTATTCTTAATGTCCCGCCTTCGACAAGAATAGTAGTCACATAACCTCTACCAATATCTAGGGATGATTCTACTACTGTCCCAATAGCTCTCTTCTTAGGATTAGCTTTTAAATCAAGAAGCTCAGCTTCCAATAAAACCTTTTCCAGAAGCTCATTTACATTCGTTCCTTCTTTAGCAGAGATATCCATACTCTGATATTTACCTCCCCACTCTTCTACTATGATATTCATAGCAGTAAGCTCCTCCTTAATTCTATCCGGGTTAGCGTTAGGTCGATCAATCTTATTTATAGCAAATATCATAGGTATACCTGCCGCTTGAGCATGGTTTATGGCTTCTTTAGTCTGAGGCATCACTGCGTCATCCGCTGCTACTACGATGATAGCTAAATCTGTAACTTGAGCACCTCTGGCTCTCATTGCAGTAAAGGCCTCATGACCTGGCGTATCTAAAAACGTAATATTCTTCCCATTGTCAAGCTCTACATTGTAAGCTCCGATATGCTGTGTGATTCCCCCAGCTTCTCCTGCTATTACGTTTTCTTTTCTTATATAATCTAACAGAGATGTTTTTCCATGATCTACATGACCCATTACTGTAACCACTGGTGGTCTTGAAATTAAATCATCAGCTGAATCCTCCTCCAAAGCTATAGAGTCCTGTACATCTGCACTTACAAACTCTACACTATATCCAAACTCTTCAGCTATTATTTGAATAGTTTCGGCATCTAGTCTCTGATTGATAGAGACAAAAATACCTAGTGTCATACATGCTGATATAATATCAGTAGGTGTCTTGGACATCATATTGGCCAGTTCCGATACGGTAACAAATTCCGTAAGTTTAAGTATCGACTTGTCTTCTTCTGCCTTTATTAATTCATCTTCCGTTTTTTGAGCTACAGCGTCTCTCTTAGCTCTTCTTAGTTTCGCCCCTTTGTTTTTACCCTTTCCGCTAAGACGAGCCATGGTTTCCTTTAGCTGTCTTTGAATAGCCTCTTGTGAAACTTCCCCTTTTTGATTTGTCTCAGGTTTTTTCTTGGCAAACTTGTTCGCTCCACCGGCAGTTTGATTTGGCCCTCTAGTATTTGGGCCCCTTGTGTTTGCTCCCGAGTTTCCCGCGCCTGTATTTGGGCCGCCAGTTTTAATAGTTGTATCAATATTAACCTTAACTCTTTTTCTCTTTCTTTTTCTTTTCTCAGTTTCACCTGAAGGCTTTTTCTCTACAGGCAATATGATTTTACCCATAACTTTAGTCCCTCTCAGCTTTACAACTTCGGCTTTTATGGTCTCTGGCTCAGTGAGCGAAGTCGGATTATTTAATGCTTCTGGCTTATTTTCCTCGATTTTTGGTGTAACAGTTATTGGCTTTTCCGTCTTTCCTTGCTCTTCGGGCTTAATTTGTTTCACCTGTTTCTTAGATGGCCTCGGATCTAGCTCTATTTTATCGAGGACTTTAGGCCCTTTGATAAGGGGCTTTTTAACAGCTAAGACTTCAGGTGTTTCTTTTTCTTCTGGCTCTATTGCCTCCTCGCCTAACCCTCCCTCAACCGCCTCTAACTTAGACTCTTCTTGAGATTTCTCGTTAGAAGCCGGCTTTTCCTCTGCAGAAGTCTCTGCTTTCGAGATGTCGGCTACAGGAGCTCCCTCTTTGGTGTTGACCTCTTTTAGGCCTGTCAATTTCACCTCTTCGTCCGCTGGCGCTGAATTAAGACTCTCACTATCTACTTTATCGGTTTCTAGTTTAGGAGCTTCTGACTGATTTGAATTTATAGAAATTGACTCCTTCTGCTCTCTAGTACGGTTAGAGATTTCAGAAGACTTTTCCTTCATTTCCTTATCAGCAGCAAATTCACCTATTAGCAAGTTATACATATCAGGATCAATCTTAGTGGTCGGTTTAGCTTCTACACTCACACCTTTTTCTTCTAAGAACTCCACGATAGTATTAATACTAACGTTAAAATCTCTCGCTACCTTGTTTAATCTAGCTGGTTTACTTATCGACATATAATAATTTTCTTAAACCTAAAACACTTCGAAAGTGTCTCTTATTCTAACTCCTCTCTTAATATTCTTATTACCTCTATTACTGTTTCTTTTTCTAAATCAGTTCTTTTTTCTAACTGACCCTCATCTAACTCCAAAACGCTTCGAGCGGTATCACAACCGATGCTCTTCAACTCATCAATGATCCAACTATCTATTTCATCTGCGAACTCTTCCAAATCAATATCATCAATTTCAGCCTCATTCTCTCTGTAAACATCAAGCTCATAGCCAACTAAACGTCCTGCTAACTTGATGTTATGACCGCCTTTCCCTATAGCTAATGAAACTTGATCTGCTTTTAAAAAAACATCCGCTCTACCGTTTTCTTTATCTATATTTATTGAAGAAACCTTAGCTGGGCTTAATGCTCTTGCTATCATTAACTGCTCGTTAGACGTGTAATTAATTACATCTATGTTTTCATTCTTCAGCTCTCTCACTATAGAATGAATCCGAGCCCCTTTCATCCCTACACATGCTCCTACAGGGTCTACTCTATCATCATAAGACTCCACAGCTACCTTAGCTCTATCTCCCGGAGATCTCACAATCTTTTTAATAGTGATTAAGCCATCAAAAACTTCTGGAACTTCTTGCTCAAATAATCTCTCCAAAAACTCAGGGGCACTTCTAGACAAAATAATCTGTGGATTATTATTCCTAATATCTACTTTAGCTACCACAGCCTTTACAGAATCTCCTTTTCTAAAGTAATCCGAAGGAATCTGCTCTGATTTGGGGAGAATAAGCTCATTATCTTCATCATCTAAGATCAATATCTCCTTTTTCCAAACTTGATACACCTCTCCTGTTACAATCTCACCCACCCGCTCCTTGTATTTGCTGTAGATATGATCTTTTTCTAAGTCCATGATTTTACCCATTAGGGTTTGCCTCATAGAAAGCACGTTTCTTCTTCCAAAATCTTCGATCTGGATTTCCTCTGAAAATTCCTCTCCAACCTCAAAATCTGCCTCAACTTTTCTGGCTTCTTCTAAAGCAATTTCTAAATTATCATCCTCTATGTCGTCATCTAAAAGAATGCTTCGGTTTCTCCAGATCTCTAAATCTCCCTTTTCCACATTTATAATGAAATCGAAATTTTCGTCTGTGCCGAACTCTTTTATTATCATACCTCTAAAAACATCCTCTAAAATACTCATCATCGTTTCTCTATCGATGTTTTTAAGTTCCTTAAACTCTGAAAATGATTCTATTAGATTTACACCATTCATTCTAATTCTTTTTAAATGATATTACTACCTTGGTTTCCTTTATATCTTCAAAACTAAACAGGTATTCTTTATCTACCCAATGTTTACTTTTTCTTCCTTCTATTCTTTCCTTTACCTTATCTGTAAGCCTCACCCCTCTGTCAGTTACCTCCTCTAACAATCCCTCTATTTTATCTCCCTCTTTAGACTTAACCGTGACTCTTCTCCCTATGTTCTTCACATATTGCTTTTTAACAAGGAAAGGCTCGGTTAAACCAGGTGAACTAACGCTTAGAGAGAAATCCTCAGATTCTCTATCTAAATTGTGCTCGATCCCTCTACTCACCTTCATACAATCCACAATAGACGCATCGCTCTCGTTATCTATTAAGACTTTAATAATGTTTCCTGGCATTATTTCGCAAGAAATAAGGAATATAGAAGTGTCCTCAATGGCTTGAAAAATTAAGTCTTCAATTTCTTTAACTGCTATCATCTGTTAACAAAAAGGAGGGGTTTGAGCCCCTCCTTTCTTTCTCGCTTTGTTTCTGGTGCAAATATAATGCTTTATTCAGAATATAATTTGGTAATTATAACTTCTTGCCATTTTGAACTTTAACTGTAACGGCTTTTCCCGAACTGTAAATTATTTCTTCATCTACTTTGCCATTTTTCTCGTTATACTTCACATATTTTCCATGTTTCTTTCCGTCTTTATAAGAAGCTCTTTCTAAGATCATACCTCTTCTAGTGTAAGTCATGACTTCTCCATGAAGTTTAGCTCCCCTATAATCAGCTTGTCTCATCAAACCACCATTAGGAAAGTAGTAATCCCATTTATCCTCAGGCAATCCATCTTTATAATAGCCCTGCTCCAAGATTATCCCTGATTCGTTGGACTTTAAATAACTCCCGTTTCTTATTCCTTCAGAAGAGAAGGTTACTTTTTCATGCAGCTTCTCATTTTCATGGTAATACTTCCACTCGCCTACCCTCAAGTTCCCTTTCCACTTTCCTTCATACTGTTTTACTCCACTTTCATACCAACCAGTCCAAATACCACTTAATTCCCCTGCATCAAAAGAGCCTACACTTGCCTTGTTGTTATTTGGGTGCCAGCTCTCCCACTCTCCCTGCTCTAAGTCATTTTTAAACCTACCACGTTGCAATGGCTCTCCATTCTCAAACCAGAACTCCCACTCTCCTTCTCTTTTATCTTCAAGAAAATTACCTCGCTTGTAATCAGATCCATCCTCATAATAGTATTTCCACACGCCAGTCATTTTACCAAAATCATATTTTCCTTCATGATGAATTTTACCACTAACGAACCAAAACATCCAATAACCATGCTGCAGGTTATTGAGAAAACCCCCTTCCATATCCTTCACTTCTGCAGAAAGATACCAACTCCATTCCCCCACTTTATTTCCTTTTGAATAGCTTCCTTTAACTACTTCCTCTCCGACCGAATTATACTTCACGTAAAGACCAGTCTGTTTGTCATCTTTCCATTCTTTCTTTTCTTTGAGCTTTCCCGAAGGATAATAATAAGACCACTTTCCTGTTTTCAAACTTTTCAAAAGTTCTCCTTTGACTAATAAAGTTCCTTCTGCATTAAACTTTTCGTAACTCCCAGTTTCGAGGCCGTTTTCATAATCTACTTTCTCAAGGAAATTTCCGGTTGGATGATAAGACACAAATAAGCCAGTACCATTTGAAACATTAAATTCGCCCTGACTGAGCGAATCATTAAATGTAATTAGGTAAATTCTGGAATCTTTAAACTCTTCCTCTAATCTGAGCTGCCCTGACTGGTAAAAGTATCTCCATTTTCCGGATTTTCTATTATCTAAATAGCTCCCTTCTGACCTTTTCTCGCCACCTAAAAAATAGGAATATGATATACTGTCAAGCTTGCTTTTTTTGAAATACTGCTCTACAGATAGACTCCCGTTTTTATGGTATTTCTTCATCTTACCATCGAGCTTGCCCATGAAGTAGTTTATCTCTTCTTGTACATTTCCGTTTTGATAGTAAGTCTTCCAAAGACCATGTTCAACGCCTCTAATATATATCCCCTCAGCTCTTTTTAACGTTTTTTCGGTGTCATAATAATCTACATACACCTGTTCCTGACCTATTAACGAGGTGAACGAAATATAAACAACTATTATCGAGAAGATATATTTATTAATCATAATGCTAATTTAAAGCAAAGCTCTTAGAGGCTTTCTATGTATATAGCAAAGTAGAACTACTTTTTTAATAAATTAGTATGATAATCTGCAAAAGGAATAAAAAGCATAAACTCATGAATATTTTAGTCCTATTCCATTTCGAAAGTGTCCATGAACTTAGTGGTGAAGTCTCCTTTATTGAACTGCTTGTCCCTCATCAGCTGCTGGTGAAATGGTATTGTTGATTTCACACCCTCAATAATATACTCATCTAAGGCTCTCTGCATTTTTAAGATCGCCTCCTCTCTAGTTTGAGCCACAGTTATCAATTTTCCAATCATCGAATCATAATATGGAGGAATCATATATCCCGCATATACATGTGTATCTACTCTTATTCCATGTCCTCCTGGTTGATTATAACTAGTTATAACTCCAGGACTCGGAGCAAAGTTCCTATATGGGTCTTCTGCATTAATTCTACATTGAATCGCATGCATTGTTGGCTCGTAATTAATCCCTGAGATATTCTTTCCATGAGCGAGCTTAATCTGCTCCTTAATAAGGTCATAGTTTACAACTTCCTCGGTAATGGTATGTTCTACTTGAATTCTAGTATTCAT
>DDEI01000002.1:25068-36517 GCA_002336675.1 Flavobacteriales bacterium UBA1958
TGTTCTACTTGAATTCTAGTATTCATTTCCATGAAGTAAAAATTCCTGTTTTTATCTACAAGGAATTCGACTGTTCCCACACCTTCGTATTTTACAGCTTCGGCTGCTCTAATAGCTGCAGCACCCATTTTTTGTCTCAACTTAGGAGTCATGAATGGAGAAGGTGTTTCTTCCACTAACTTTTGGTGACGTCTTTGGATTGAACAATCTCTTTCAGAAAGATGACAAGCTTTTCCTCTCTTATCTCCCGCTATTTGGATTTCAATATGACGTGGTTCTTCAATGAATTTCTCCATATACATCCCGTCATTTCCAAAAGCTGCTCCTGCCTCCCTTCTCGTGGCATTCCAAGCGTCTTCAATATCTTCTTCACAACTCACCATCTGCATCCCTTTTCCTCCTCCACCAGCAGTGGCTTTGAGCATAATTGGATACTTTATTTTCTTGGCTATTTTTTTTGCTTCAGCTAGAGATTCTAAAATTCCTTCGGAACCAGGTATTGTAGGAACACCTGCTTTTTCCATGGTGATTTTAGCGCTGGCTTTGTCACCCATTCCATCAATCATTTCTGGACTTGCTCCAATGAATTTAATTCCATTCTCAGCACAAACTTTAGAAAAAGTTGCGTTCTCAGAAAGAAATCCGTAACCTGGATGTATAGCATCAGAATTAGTGATTTCTGCTGCTGCTATGATATTAGGAATTCTTAAATAAGACTCAGTGCTTGGAGGTGGGCCTATACAAACCGCTTCATCAGCAAACCTTACATGCAGACTGTCTTTGTCTGCTGTAGAATAAACTGCTACAGTCTTGATGCCCATTTCTTTGGCAGTTCTAATCACTCTTAGAGCAATTTCACCCCTATTAGCCACAAGGATTTTCTTAAACATGTCGTTATGTTTTTAATAGTTTAGGAAGGATCCACCAAAAATAATGGCTGATCAAATTCTACAGGAGAGTTATCATCCACTAGAACTTTTACTATTTTCCCTGAAACCTCTGACTCTATTTCATTGAAGAGCTTCATAGCTTCAATTATACAAACAGGAGTGCCTTCCTTTATTTGGTCTCCCACTTCCACAAATGACGGCTTATCTGGAGATGCGCTTCTATAAAAAGTTCCTATCATCGGAGATTTAACCTCGATATACTTGCTAGACTCATCAACAGGAGCTTCGGCAGATGAAGCCACAGGAGATGGTGACGGATTAGCTACTTGTAAAGGGGGAGCTTGTTGTGGAATTTGAGCATGCTGCATCACAGCCATTTGAGGAACCATTTGAGCATCAATCAATGCCTTTCCTCTTTTTTTAAGACCATCAGATTTTATAGTAATCTTGAAGTCTTTTTGTTCTATCTCCACTTCGGATACTCCTGCTTTAGAGACGAATTTTATTAAGTCTTG
Source organism: Flavobacteriales bacterium UBA1958 (assembly GCA_002336675.1). Taxonomy (GTDB): domain Bacteria; phylum Bacteroidota; class Bacteroidia; order Flavobacteriales_D; family Sanyastnellaceae; genus ASP10-05a. The sequence goes on from DDEI01000002.1 coordinate 26,474, forward strand.
TATTTCCGTTAGATTCATATCTAAGGGGGGGGGTTTGGTTTCGGTGCGAAAGTTAAATAAAAATTAATAAGCCCATTTAAGATAAACGGCTCCCCATGTGAAGCCGCCACCAAACGCGCTCAAGATGATATTATCACCTTTTTTTAACTGTGATTCCCAATCTGATAAGCACAATGGAATGGTTCCAGCAGTCGTATTACCGTATCTCTGAATGTTAATCATGACTTTTTCTGAAGTCAAACCCATTCTTCGAGCGGTAGCATCAATTATTCTTAAATTGGCCTGATGCGGGACCAACCAATTAACATCATCTCCAGTCAATCCGTTCTTTTCCATGATTTCTGCCGAAACATCTGCCATGCTGGTAACAGCGGCCTTAAAGACAGGCTGACCTTCTTGGTATACATAATGCAAACCATCTTCTATATTCTCTTTTGTAAGCGGAAGGACAGACCCTCCAGCTCTTTGGAGAAGGTGCTTTCTTCCAGAGCCATCACTTCTGAGTATACTGTCTTGGATTCCGTTTCCGTCTTCAGACGGCTCTAAAAGCACAACACCTGCTCCGTCGCCAAAAATCACACAAGTGGTTCTATCCGTATAATCAACAATGCTGCTCATTTTATCAGCCCCAACCACTAATACTTTTTTGTACTTCCCTGTTTCTATAAATTGAGATCCTGTAGTAAGTGAATAAATAAACCCTGAGCAAGCTGCATTTAAATCAAAACTCCATGCGTTTGTAGCTCCTATTTTATCTGAAATAACATTAGCGGTAGATGGAAAATTATAATCTGCAGTAACAGTTCCGCATATAATTAAATCTATCTCTTTAGGGTCAGTTCCTGTTTTTTTAAAAAGTTTCTCTATGGCTTTAACCGCCATATCAGAAGTCCCTAATCCTTCACCTTTCAGAATGTGCCTTTTTTCTATTCCAGTTCGACTTCGTATCCACTCATCATTAGTGTCTACTATCTTCTCTAGATCTGCGTTTGTAAGCACATCTTCAGGAACATATCCCGCCACTCCAGTTATCGCTGCTTTTATTTCAGTCATTCTGAATTTTATCGTTTAAAGGGGGGCGAAAATAACAGATATCCTCAGTTAGCCAAAAAAAACTAGAAAATGTTTTCATTTGTTTCAGAAATGAGTTTATACAAATAAAGCCGACTTGGAATACCAAGACGGCTCTATAGCTTTATAATTCGCTCTTAATCTATCTCTTGCTCCATAACAACTTTACCCTTGTAGTAAAGCTTTCCCTCGTGCCAGTGAGCACGGTGAAGTAAATGAGCTTGTCCTGTCGTTTGACATACCCCTAACGTAGGCGCTTCTGCCTTGTAATGGGTTCTTCTTTTACGTTTTCTCTGCTTCGATGTTTTACTCTTAGGATGTGCCATATCGTTCTATTTTCCTATTTCAAATTCTTTAATGCTGCCCATCTTGGGTCAATATCTTCATCCTTTTCTTTTATCTTGAACTTCTTCAATGCTGCTAAAGCTTCTTGATTACAATCGAACTCGTTCCCGTGTACATTTCTTACGGGAAGACAAAGGTGGGAGAATTCAAAAAACAATTGATCCAAGTTCACAAAATGCTCACTCGGCCCAAGTACGATTAAATCATCAGTTAAATCTGAGGTTTCATCCCCGAATTTAACCACCACTCTGAAATCTCCTTGTATCTGTGAAGTAAGATCGGCGCCACATCTATCACAGTCTGTGCCTACTAATCCGACTAGATCGATTTCAAGATTAATATGGGTACTCAACTTTTCAAGCTGGACCTCGTAATTAACTTTAGCCTTTAACAATAAAGACTGTTCAAACTTAGAAAAGAACGTTTCGTCAGCGTCAAATTCATACTTATGAATTCCATTTTTTAACCCTAGATAAGGAATTCGATATGTTTCTGATTCTAACATCCCCATTTTTTTAAGGGTGCGCAAAAATAAGAAGTTTTAAACAATTGGGCAAGAATAATGAAAGGTATTCAACGCGTACTCTTTTTTATTTCGAGTTAAAACTTCTCAGTCCTCTGTTTCTTTAGAGGGTTAGCCGTAATTTCTCTTACAAAAGATCTTTTTCTGAAAATGTCAATAGCTTTGAAAACGGCTGTTCTCATAGAGTTTTCATCTGCCTCTCCTTTGCCTGCTATCCCATATGCAGTACCGTGATCAGGAGATGTCCGCACTATCGGAAGCCCTGCGGTGTAATTCACCCCCTCATTAAAAGCTAAGGCTTTGAACGGAATTAATCCCTGATCATGGTACATTGCTAATATTCCGTCAAAAGTTTTATATATACTGGACCCAAAAAAACCATCAGCAGCATAAGATCCAAAAACTAGATGCCCTTCCTCTTTTAATTCTCTGATGACTGGATTAATTATTTCTTTTTCTTCCGCTCCTAGCAGACCGTTATCTCCTGCATGAGGATTAAGGCCCAGTACAGCGATTTTTGGCCTTTCAAAACCAAAGTCTTTTTGCAAACTTTCTATTAATAAATGAGCTTTATTCTTTATGCCCTCCTTGTTAAGAGAGCCAGCAACATCTTTTAATGGCATATGCCCTGTCACAACACCAACTCTCAAGTAGTCACTCATGAGAAGCATAAGACAATCCTCTACGTTACTCATTTGCGCTAAATATTCTGTGTGACCTGGAAATTTAAACTCAGCACTTTGGATAGAATCTTTATCTATGGGAGCTGTAATTAGCACGTCTATCTTAGTCGAAGCCAAATCCTCTGTGGCTTTTCTTAAACTTTCAAAAGCAAGTTTGCCCGCATGTTTTGAAGGTTTTCCTGGAGTGATTTCAACGGGCTCTCCTATATTCATTACGTGAAGCTGTTTTCCAGAATACTCCTCTGCGTTCTCTATATTCTTAATGCTAAATTCTTTAAGTCCATATAAATCTCTATAGTGCTTAAGCACCTTTATACTCCCATAAACAACTGGCTCTATGCCATTAAACATTCTGTCATCTCTAAATGTTTTCAAGATTACCTCTGGACCTATTCCATTATAATCCCCCATTGTAATTCCTACCCTCACTGAATTCTCTCTGTTAGTATTCATGACATTTATTTGCATTGCAAAGCCCGAAAATGTATTTTTATAAGGCAATACAAAGTTAGCTTTTTTAGCCCATAAATACGATATTCATTTCATGATCGATAAACTATTTTAGAAATAAAAACGTTCTTATTAAGCCCTCATTAATGCTTATTTTTACTTATTATTCATATGAAAATAATTACAGTAATACTTCTTTCACTTCTAGGATCTTCTTTTACAGCCTTTGCCACGCACAACAGGGCAGGGGAAATTTCTTACAGGAAAGTGGCTCTTAATGACCCAACTGATTTTAGATATGAAATTACGATAGTTACCTGCACAAAAGCGTCCTCTGAAGCTGATAGGCCATATTTAAATATTAAGTATGGTGATGAAGCCTTAAACGCCCCTCAAGATAGCATTCAGCGAGTGGGGACTGATCCGCCATTAGGCACTGTTATTCAAGATGGAAATGATGCGCGATTGAATTATTATAGTGCTATTCACACTTACCCAGGTTCGGGGAGCTATATAATAAGCATGGAAGACCCTAATAGAAACGGAGGTGTTATCAATATGGATGAGTCCATCAGTCAAGTGTTTTACATAGAAGCTCTGCTTAAAATAACGCCTTTTGGAGGACACAATAACTCCGTTCGTCTTCTCTACCCCGCAAAAGACCAAGCATGTATAAACAGTAAGTGGGAACACAACCCCGGAGCTTATGACATAGATGGTGACTCTCTTGTTTATTCATTAATTCCTTGCAGAGGACTCCAAGGTGAGATTATTAATAGCTGGGACTCGCCAAATTTGATTGAAGAGTCAAATGGCGTTGATGATCAATTTGAAATCAACAGCATTACAGGAACTGTAACTTGGGATGCTCCTGTAATAGCCGGTGAGTACAATATAGCCATCAAAATAGAAGAATTTAGAAATGGTTTCTTAGTCGGCTATGTTATCAGGGATATGCAAATAGAAGTTCGATTCTGTGCAAATGAACCTCCTGTGCTTACGACTTTTAATGATACTTGTATAGTTATAGGAGAAACTCTAACGCTAGAAGTTATCGGAACCGACGATGCTTCCAGTGTTGAATTACAAGCAACAGGCGCACCTCTCACAGAAGTGACTAACCAAGCAACCTTTCTGGAATTTTTTGGGAACCCAGCTAATGGCACATTTAACTGGACCCCTGACTGCGCAGAGGTAAGGCCAGCGGCATATCAAGTGTTATTTATTGGAAAAGATATTGGAAATGCATCTGAGTTGATAGATATTTCAGAGATTTCAATTACTGTCATAGCTCCAGCGGTAGAAAATCTAACTGTAGAGCCCAATGGATTAAGTTATGATTTAGAATGGGATTCTCATTTTTGTGAGGAAGTAATAGCTTACAAAATATTTAGGCGAACTGGTTTTTTTGGATATCTGCCTTCATATTGTGAAACAGGGGTACCTGGCTTAACTGGTTATAGTTTAATTAATACTTTAGGTGCAAATCAGACTAACTATAATGATTCTGAAGAAATTGGTTTTGGAATTCAGTCATGCTATATGATAGTGGCATGCTTCGCTAATGGGAGCGAAAGCATAGCATCAGAAGAGGTGTGCAACTCAATAGATTTATTGACTCCTGTTCTTACTAAAGCGAGTGTAGGCGTTACTGATCTGATTAGTGGAGTAGACACTTTAAACTGGGCCCCTCCCGTTTCTGAAGATACTCTTCTCTTATCCCCTCCTTTTAAGTACAATGTTTATCATGATATCGGTAATACTAATGCCGAGACCTTAATATTAGAAACTCCAACAAATGAATTTATTGGACTCCTGCCGAGAACTTTCATTCACGAAAACATCAACACACAAGAAGACCAGCACGCTTATCGCGTCGAGATAGAGGATGTTTTAGGAAATAGATTAAGCTCTCAGATGAGCTCTTCGCTGTTTTTAACAATAACTCCAAACGACAATGAGCTGTCTTTAAATTGGCAGAGCAATACTAGTTGGCAGAACACCTCCTTCGAAGTTTTCAAACTGAACGAAGAAACTAACATGTTTGATTTTTTAGATGTAACTGAAGAATTATTCTATAAAGATACCGGCTTAGTGAACAATATAGATTATTGTTACTACATAAAAGCTCTAGGCACATTTAATAGCGAATTAGACGTGCTGCCTTCTCCTACGATTAACTTTAGCCAAAAAATTTGTGCCGCTCCCGTGGATCTAACTGCCCCCTGCTCACCTAATTTATTAGGAGAAGCTGACTGTGAGAGCGGAACTGTCAGCCTTATTTGGAACAATCCAAATGAATCATGTGCCGATGACGTCTCCTCCTATAATATTTATTACAAGCCATCTTTAGATGCTGAATATGACTTTTTAGAGACAATTAGTAGCGCTGACCAAACTACTTTTGTTTATGTGAATGACGAAAATATTACAGGCTGTTTTTATGTATCCGCATTGGACTCTATTCTGCCAGGATTAGATGGAGTTCCTAATCAAAATGAAAGCATAGCGAGTTTAGAAATCTGTTCTGAAAACTGTCCAGAATATTCTCTACCTAATGTATTCTCTCCTCAAGGAGATAGCTACAATGACCTATTCCAGCCATTCCCATATAGTTATGTGGACTCTATAGATATGACTGTTTTTAATCGGTGGGGAACCGAAGTCTTCAAAACTAATGATCCAGATATCAAGTGGGAGGGATTAAATATAAATACAAACGAAATTAGTTCCGATGGCGTCTACTTCTATGAAGTTACTATTTACACTTCTATGCTCACTGGTGTGATGGAGGAGAAACGCTCAGGAACCATCGTTCTCTTCGATGGAAAAAAACAACCAACAGAATAAATGTTTACAGGAATTATAGAGTGCCTAGGCACAGTCGATAAAATAACCCGAAATAATGAGAATATAGACCTTACCATAAGCTCTGAAATCTCGAAGGAACTGAAAATAGATCAGAGTATTTCTCATAATGGAGTTTGTCTTACGGTAATAGAAAAAAATGAACACCACCATGTAGTAACTGCTATTAAACAAACTTTAGATCTCAGCAACTTAAATAAACTTCAAACAGGGATGACTGTAAACTTGGAGAGGTGTACTCAGATGAATGGACGGCTTGATGGTCATTTAGTTCAAGGGCATGTAGATGGATTAGCCGAATGCACAGGAGTTCATGAAGAAGGTGGAAGTTGGAGAGTTTCGTTTAGAATTAATAAGGCTCAAAATAATCTAATGGTCCCAAAAGGATCCATAACTGTAAACGGCACAAGCCTTACCCTTGCAGATGTGAGAATGAATGAATTTGACGTAGCCATAATTCCTTATACATTTGAAAATACTGTTTTTGGCAGTATGAAAATTGGGGATTTTGCTAACATCGAGTACGATATTATCGGCAAGTACGTGGCTAAATGGATGGAGGGAAGACCTTAATCCTCTTTTCTCATTTTTAACGCATCTTCTACCATTTTTTTAGACCCTATAAAAAAAGGAATTCTCTGGTGAAGTTCTTCTGGGCGTATTTCCATTACTCGTTTCTCTCCGTCTGTGGCTAGACCCCCAGCCTGTTCAATAATAAATGCTAAAGGAGCACACTCATATAACAATCTTAACTTTCCTTTTGGGTTCCTTTTAGTCGAAGGATAAAGGTAGATTCCTCCCTTAATCAAGTTTCTGTGAAAATCTGACACTAAACTCCCTATATATCTAGCGCTGTATTTTTCGGCTTTGCAATGTGTTATATACTCTTTCACAGACTCCTCCATATCATTCAGGTTCCCTTCGTTAACTGAGAAGATTTTACCGTCTTCTGGAATAATCATCCTCGGATGGCTTAGACAAAACTCTCCAATACTAGGGTCAAGTGTGAATCCATTTACTCCATGACCTGTTGTATATACAAGCATCGTACTAGAACCATAAATAACATATCCTGCCGCTACTTGATCAATTCCTGGTTGAAGAAAGTCATTAATATTAGCTAAATCACCAACACTGCTTGTTCTTCGAAATACAGAAAAAATGGTCCCGATAGATACGTTTACATCGATATTTGAACTTCCATCCAACGGATCAAAAAGCACAACATACTTTCCTCTTTTGCTTATTTCAGTATCGAATGCTAAATATTCATCATTCTCCTCTGAACCAATTCCACAAACAAGACCGCCAGACTTGAAGTAATTAATAAAGGCTACATCAGCATAAACATCAAGTTTTTGTTGAGTTTCTCCTTGCACATTCTCGGTGCCTTCTGAGCCCAAAATATCCTGCAGCCCCGCTTTATTTACCTGCTTATTTACAATTTTAGAGGCTATCCCTATATCTGCAAGTAGCCTTGATAATTCTCCCGAAGCAAAGGGAAATTCTGCTTGCCTATCCATTATAAATTCACTCAAAGTGGTTATCGTAGCCATTGCATAGTTTTGAGATGGTAAAGTAAACACATTATGCGTTGTGATATATAGATTCTGACTATTTTTGATTGTCAGAAAATTCCCGAATGAACTATAATTTCAATAAAGATTTCGCTCTGCAAGCCGATGCTTCAGACCCCCTAAATTCATACAGAGATAAGTTTGTGTTTCCTGAACACTTAGGTAAAAAAGCGCTCTATTTTACAGGTAATTCCTTAGGGTTAATGCCTAAAAAAGTGCGTGAATATATTAACGAGGAGCTAGATGATTGGGGTAAATTTGGTGTAGAAGGTCATTTTCAAAGCAGAAGGCCGTGGTATTCTTATCACGAAAATTTCAATTCGATGATGGCAGAAATAGTAGGGGCTAAAGAAAATGAAGTAGTTCTGATGAACGGCTTAACTACTAATCTTCATCTCATGATGATTTCATTTTACCAGCCTACAGAAAAAAGACACAAAATCTTATGCGAAAAAAAGGCTTTCCCTTCTGATCAATATATGCTGGAAACTCAATTAAAACATCATGGATATAATCCTTCAGAAGTTCTGATAGAAGTGGGGGCTAGAGATGGTGAAGAAACTATTAGAGAAGAGGATATTTTAAATGCGATAGAAGAAAATAAAGATGAACTAGCATTAATTTTTATCGGTGGTGTGAATTATTACACAGGACAGCTTTTCGATATGAAAAGTATTACGGCCTGTGCTCACAAATATGGAATTATAGCTGGATTTGATTTAGCGCATGGCGCGGGAAACGTCCTTTTAAAGCTTCATGACTGGGACATAGACTTTGCTTGCTGGTGTACTTATAAATATTTAAATTCTGGCCCAGGAAGTGTCTCTGGGGTTTATATCAATGAAAAGCACGCTCAAGATCAAGAGTTAAATAGATTCGGTGGCTGGTGGGGACATAATAAAGAAACCCGGTTTTTAATGGAACCTGGATTTCAACCTATACCTACGGCTGAAGGCTGGCAACTAAGTAATGCTCCAATTTTTAGTATGGCTCCATTACTGGCTTCTCTAGAACTATTTTCTAACGCTGGAATGAGAAATCTACACAGCAAAGGGGAGAGACTATCAGGGTATTTAGAGTATGTAGTCGATGAAATTAACAAAGAGTTAGCAGTTCCGCTCGAAATAATTACTCCACGAGAGAAATCTCAGAGAGGATGCCAGTTATCAATAGTAGCTCATGGCAGAGGAAAGGAGTTGTTTGACAAACTCACAGATAGAGGCGTTATAGCGGACTGGAGAGAGCCTAATGTAATTAGATTAGCACCAGTACCAATGTATAACTCATTTGAAGATATCTTTGATTTCGGAATTATTTTAAAAGAAAGTCTAAACTAAGATTATGAAAGGAAGCAAATTCGCAGTATTTGGAGTTGGTAAATATGGTTCAGCCATAGCTAGAAACTTATCGGCTAAAGGGAGTGAAGTCCACGTTTTTGATCTAAGTCAAGAAAAAATTGAGAACATTAAGGACGAAGTAGCTTTAGCTGTCTCTCTGGATTCTACTGACAAGAAAGCCTTAATGGCACAAGACTTAAGTGGATTCGACGCCGCTGTAGTGGCTATCGGTGAGAATTTTGAAGGGGTAATCCTAACTACATCTAACTTAATGGATCTAGGCATGAAAAGAATCATCGCCAGAGCTACAGGAGCTAACCAAGAGAAAATTCTTAATAAAATAGGAGTCAAAGAAATACTACTTCCTGAGGAGGAAGTGGCAGATAGTGTGGCAGAGAAACTAATTAACCCTAATATTACGGCCTTCCTTCAGCTGCCTGATGAATATGAAATAGCTGAGATTAAAGCTCCAAAAAAGATAGCTAATAGCACCTTAGCTTCACTACAGCTCAATAAAAAATACCAGCTTACTCTAATTACTCTAAAAAGAGTTTTTGAAGTAAAAAAGGACGGTGAATTATTAGAAGAAGAGCACATTATAGGTGTAACAAATGCAGAAACGATAGTTTACGACACAGATACTCTTGTTGTGTTTGGGTCATTAAAAAATATTCAGAAATTTATAGAAATTAACGAGTGAAATTATCTAAGTAAAACCACTTGGCCTTTTCTTTCGTCCCAGTCTGAGGCACCCCTCGATTCATTTACTCGGTATTTAAACCGAAGCTGATATGTGTATACTCCGGGAGGACAATAGTAATTCCCTTTCTGGTCATTTCCCTGCCATACTTCGTTTACATCTGCGCTTTCAAAAACTACTTCTCCCCACCTGTTGAACACCTGTATTTCAAAATCCATTATAAATATCCCATCAGCTTTCCAAACATCATTTATTCCATCACCGTCAGGGGTAAAAGAATTTGGAACATAAATATAAGGCTCGATACAAAGTTCATAGACTTCAGTATAAAAGGTGCTTTCGCAGCCGAATGGTGTGGTAATGTTTACACTGTAAAGCCCAGGCTCATCTACCTCGACTGAAGCCGTCTGTGCTCCAGTGCTCCAAAGGAAGTTGCTCCCGAAGTTAGAAGCGTTTAAAACCAAAGAATTTAAGTCAGTATCAAAACAAG
>DDEI01000037.1 GCA_002336675.1 Flavobacteriales bacterium UBA1958
CAGAGTCATTCATGACTTGAGCCATAGAGAGAAAATCACTGCTGCTTCTTTGTTCAGCTTTGGATTACACTACTCAATTCCCTTGGATAAATGGAGCTTAACAGACATGGCTTCAGACTATGCGTACATCGGGAAAAATTCTATTGATTTCGAAATCCCGGGAACATTTGGAATCCTCCAAGATTTTGAAAATTGGGAACAGAAAGACCGGCATTTCCCAATGTTATCCGCGGAGCAATACGCAGAAGTTCCTCAGCTAAATCACTTGCATTTCGTCACGGCAGCTTATGCAGAGTTGGATCAGGCATTTTTAACATTGCTACGAAAAAACGAAAACACCGTATTAATTCTACACACTGAAAATGAGCACGGAATGGCAGAATTAAGAGCCGCCTGTTTCGCTCTAATTAATGCTGGACTAAGCACTCCAGTGATTAACTGGTTCAGCTATTCTGGATTAGATGAAAGTACATTTCAACTGCATGCCGCGGCAGATAACGGAGCCCTTTTGTTGGATGGTTTAGGAGACGGAGTAATGATTACAGCTCAAGACCAACCAGCGGAGAACCTAAACAGAACAGCTTTTGGAATCCTTCAAGCCACTAGAACTAGAATCTCCAAAACAGAATATATCTCCTGCCCATCCTGCGGAAGAACACTCTTTGATTTGCAAGAAACTACGGCTAAAATTAGAGTAAGAACAGACCACCTAAAAGGAATTAAAATAGGAATTATGGGCTGTATTGTAAACGGCCCAGGAGAAATGGCCGATGCTGATTATGGCTATGTAGGAACTGGAAAAGGTAAAATTACGCTCTACAAAGAACAGGATGTCGTGAAGAAAAATGTTCCTGAAGCTGAAGCCGTAGATGAACTCATAGAACTCATCCGTCTGCATGGAGACTGGGTGGAGCGGGAAGAATTGGTTTAACTCCATAATTATGTTAATACCATGAAGACTGCAAAACACTTCTTTACTTTGCCCGTTTAATTCTCTGAATGAAATTTCACTTTACACTTGAATATAAAAGACTGCGCAGACAAATTGAAGAATTAGGTCTTCACCCTACAGCTGTTTTTTTGGTGTCAGTGCTGCTGTTTCTTTCTCTCACTTTCTATGTGGGAATCATGACGGAAAAACCACCACTATTAATCGCTCTAGCAGGAGGAGCATCAGTATCCATAGTATTCAGAGGGAAAAGAACCTCTTTCTATGGAGCGATTTATACTAGAAAAGAACTTCTTAAAACTCAAGGTACAGAAGCTTTTTTGTTGGGGCTGCCCTTCTTTCTGATTTTGCTTTTCTCCAGTTTTTTTACACACGCCTTTTTATTACTTGGAGCGGTTATCCTTAGTCCGTTTTTATTCTTGTTTTCACAGCGAGCTTCCACCTCATTTCAGGTTCCACCTATTCCTACTCCATTTAAGAAGCGCCCCTTTGAATTCATTAAGGGGTTTAGAACTATTTGGCCGCTTTATCTTGTTGTCCTTTTTATCATCTATAAAGCTGTGGAGGTAGATAACTTCAACCTTGGATTAGTCTCGTTTTTAATCGCTCTTATATCCATGTCGTTTTTCTTTACCAAGCCAGAGCCTATTTCCTTGGTGACCATTTATATCCAAAACGCTAAAGAATTTTTATGGCACAAAATAAAATTGGCAGTTAGAAACACACTGCTCCTTTCCCTTCCCTTTATCTTAATCTTATTAGGGTTCTTTCCTGATGAGATTCTGCTGGTAACAGCGGCCGTGCTCTTTGGGCTTTTATTTACCCTCACTAGCCTTTTAGGAAAATACGCCTACTTCCCCTCAGAAATAAATGTTATCCAAAGCATAGCTTTAGTACTGTGCTTGGTGACTCCACCTTTAGTAATTATAGTTATCCCGGTGTTTTATAAAAAAGCACTGGCCAATTTAAACCCTCTGCTCTCATGATAGAAATAAGCAACTTATCTAAATCTTATGGAAAATCCAAGGTATTGGGAAACCTGAACTTATCTCTCCCTTCAGGAAAAATCATAGGAATAGTCGGGGCTAATGGCGCAGGGAAATCTACTCTGTTTAAGTGCATTCATGGAACAGAAACTTTTGAGGGCAGCATCACTTCCGAATTTGAAAATCTAAGAACCAAGATAGGAATGCTCGAAACCAACCCTATTATGCTCAGTATGATTACAGGTGAAGAGTATTTGATTTTGCATTGCAATGCTAGAAAGCTTCCCGTTCCAGATTTAAAGGACATGAACATGTTCGATTTACCGCTGAAAAAATTTGCTTCTAACTATTCTACAGGAATGAAAAAGAAGTTGGCCTTAACAGCTATTCTCATTCAGAATAACGAAGTCTTCATACTAGACGAACCTTTTAATGGCGTGGATTTACAGAGCAATCTCAAATTGAAATCTACTTTTTTAAAACTCAGAGAAGAAGGAAAAACAGTGCTCATTTCCTCACACATATTTTCTACACTTACTGAAATCTGTGATGAGATTCATTTGATAAAGGACGGATGTATAAAGTTGACTGCTACCCAGACTAATTTTAACGAAATAGAGGATGTTTTAATTTCAAAAAATTAAAACTAAAATCGATAGAATTCGGCAATAAATATTCCTATGGCAACACTTACATTTACTGCAGCAAAAACAGGCACGTGACGTTATCGGAATTCAGGGAATTTTATGCCTCCAGCGCTGAAGTGAAAGAACTCATTCAGCACTTAAATAAAGCCGGACAAAAAGTCCAGCTACGGGGATTAGTGGGTTCTATCAAATCTATCATAGCCTCTGCGGCCTCCGAAGTTATGGGGAATACCCAGCTCTTTATCCTTGACGATAAAGAGGAAGCGGCTTACTTTATGAATGACCTTCAGGAACTGTTCAAGACAGAAAAACACATTCTGTTTTTTCCAAGGTCGGCTAAAGTGCCCTATGATAATGAGCGTGTAGAAAATGCCAATGTGGCCATGCGTGCCGAGGTGCTGAACGAAATAAACACCTCTAAAACTCCTAAAATTATAGTTACTTATCCCGAAGCTTTGAGCGAAAAGGTAGTGACCAAAAAGGAGCTTTCCGAACACACGTTTATCGTACAAAAAGATGCCAAACTAGATATAGAATTCATCGATGAAATGCTCATAGAGTATGAATTCGATAAGGTGGATTATGTTTTTGAGCCAGGACAGTTTTCTGTGCGTGGTGGAATAGTAGATGTGTTTTCTTACTCTTTCGATCAGCCTTATCGTATAGAATTCTTTGATGACGAGGTGGAGTCTATCCGTAAATTCGACCCGGTTTCTCAACTTTCTAGCGGCATGATGGAGTTCGCTACTATAGTTCCTAATGTGGGGGATAAAACCCTAATGGAAACGAGGGAAAGTCTGCTCAAATTTATTCCTGAAGATTCGTGTGTCTGGATGACAGACTTTAAACTGGCCGCTGCTCGATTAGACAAGTATCTGGACAAAGCCAAGGACGTTTTCAAGGCATTGGACGGCCCTATAAAGCATGCTGAGCCGAAAGAAATCTACATGCAGGCGATAGACTTAAAAAGTCAACTCGAACAGTTTAAGGTAGTGGAGTTTGGAAACAAATTTCATTATGCCAATGGGGAAAATATAGCGTTCAACACCGAGCCTCAGCCGAGTTTCAATAAAAACTTTGAGCTGCTGGCCATGAACTTAAACGCTAATAAAAAGCGTGGATTGACCAACTATATTCTTTCGGATAACCCGCAGCAGATAGAACGGATTTACAGCATTTTCGAGGATACCGAGCGTGCGGTGGAATTCACGCCTATGACCTTTAAACTGCACGAAGGATTTATAGATAACAACCTAAATGTGGCCTGTTACACAGACCACCAAATTTTTGACCGTTACCACAGATTTAAACTAAAAGACGGGTTTAAGAAAAACAAACAGGCACTTACCCTAAAAGAGCTTAGCTCACTGCAGCCAGGAGATTTCGTGGTGCACATAGACCACGGTGTAGGAAAGTTTAGCGGACTGGAAAAAATAGATGTCAACGGAAAAAAGCAGGAGGCCATTCGTCTGATTTACAAAGATTCGGATATTCTGTATGTGAGCATCCATTCCCTTCACCGCATAAGTAAATACACCGGAAAAGACGGCACCCAGCCTTCGGTTCATAAACTAGGCGGGCAAGCTTGGGAGAAAGTGAAATCCAAAACAAAAGCACGTGTAAAAGAACTGGCTTTCAACCTTATTTCTCTTTATGCCAAAAGGAAAGCGAGCAAAGGATTCGCTTTTGCCCCTGACAATTACCTGATGCATGAGCTAGAAGCCAGCTTTATGTTTGAAGATACGCCCGATCAAATACTGGCCAATGAGGCGGTGAAAAAAGACATGGAATCTGAGGCTCCTATGGATAGATTAATCTGTGGAGATGTAGGGTTCGGTAAAACGGAGATCGCTATTAGAGCAGCGTTTAAAGCAGTCTGTGATAACAAGCAAGTGGCTATTCTGGTGCCTACCACGGTGCTTTCTATACAGCATTATAAAAACCTGAAAGAACGACTGAAAGAATTCCCGGTAACGGTGGACTATGTGAATAGGTTCAAGAGTGGGAAGAAGATGTCAGAGACATTGCAACGCTTAGAAGAAGGAAAAATAGACATCATAGTAGGAACGCATGCGCTGGTAGGAAAACGAATCCAATTCAAGGATTTAGGGCTGCTGGTAATCGATGAGGAGCAGAAATTCGGGGTGGGAATAAAGGAGAAGTTGAAAACCATGAAGGCCAACCTGGATACGCTTACCATGACTGCTACGCCTATTCCTAGAACGCTGCAGTTTTCACTGATGGGCGCTAGAGATTTGAGCTTAATAAACACCCCTCCACCCAATAGGCAGAGTGTCGAAACCGAGGTTACAGGAATGAGTGAGGAGCTCATCAGAGACTCTATTTCTTATGAACTGGCGCGAAACGGACAAGTGTTTTTCGTACACAACCGCGTACAAGATATCAAGGAAGTGCAGGGAATGATTCAGCGTATAGTGCCTGATGCTAAAGTGGTAGTCGGCCACGGGCAGATGGAGGGCGACAAACTGGAACAGGTGATGGAAGATTTCGTGGATCACAAGTACGATGTGCTGCTGGCCACTACGATTATAGAATCTGGTATAGATATTTCTAATGCCAACACCATGATCATCAATAACGCGCAGAACTTCGGGTTGAGTGATCTCCACCAGTTAAGAGGGCGTGTAGGGCGTAGCAATAAGAAAGCATTCTGCTACCTGCTCGCACCGCCTGCCCAGCACCTCCCCGGAGATGCCAAAAGAAGATTACAGGCCATAGAGCAGTTTAGTGAATTGGGTTCAGGAATGAATATTTCTATGCGTGACTTGGACATCCGTGGGGCAGGAAACATTTTTGGCGGAGATCAGAGTGGGTTTATGGCAGATGTAGGTTTTGAGATGTATAATAAAATACTGAACGAGGCCATAGAGGAACTGAAAGAAACCGAGTTCAAACACTTGGCAGATGAAGAGGAAAAAGTGCAGCAAGCATGGGTGAAAGAAGCGGTACTAGAGACAGACCTGGAACTGCTTATTCCAGATGAGTATGTGCAGAGTATTACGGAGCGTTTAGCGCTTTATAAAGGGCTGGAAGACGCCAAAACAGAAGAAGGCCTGCAGTTTTACGAAAAGAGCCTAATAGACAGATTTGGCGCTATTCCTCAGCAGGTAGAAAACCTCATAGAAACGGTTAGACTGCGCTGGATAGCTCAGGAAATAGGGTTTGAAAAACTGGTGCTGAAGAGTTCTAAAATGATCTGTTACTTCGTGGCCAATCAGGAGAGCGGATATTACCAGAGTCCTGCCTTTACCCGCGTGCTCAAATATGTGCAGGTGAATCCTAGAAGCGGAAAAATGTACGAGAAAAACGAAGGGCTCAGATTCAGTTTTGTGGAAGTACAGAGCATCACCCAAGCCAAAGAATTGCTGGCGCCCATTATAGCCAACTCTAAAACACTTGCAGCATGAGAAATCTATTAGATGTGTGGTTCAAAAGACTGGTAGTAATCAATCTGGTATTGGTATTTATAGTAGTCATCGCGGGTTCTATCGTTCGGGTAACTGATTCTGGAATGGGCTGCCCAGACTGGCCTAAATGTTTTGGCGCATACATTCCACCTACAAGTGAAGACCAAGTGACGTGGCATGAGGCAGAAGCCTACTTCGAAGGACAAATGATTATCCACAACGAGAAGCTGTACAATGCCAAATCTGACCTTCAATCTTCTCCTAATGCATTTAACCTAAACGACTGGGAGGAATTTACCAAACACGATTACGCCACTTATAATACTTTACACACTTGGATAGAGTTCATCAACCGACTGGCTACAGTAGCACTAGGTTTCCCAGTGATGGCATTGTTTGCCCTCTCCTTTTTTTACTGGAAAGAACGCAGAGCGCGTGTTTATCTGTCGTTTGCTGTGGTGCTTTTAGTTGGTTTTCAGGCTTGGCTAGGAAAACTAGTGGTGGAATCTAACCTCAAAGGACAAACGATTACGCTGCACATGATAGGCGTTTTTGCCATTATAGGAGTGCTGCTCATACTGCTAGCTAAAGCGCGCAGAATAAAGGAAAAAACTATATTTCCAGACAAATTATTCAAGGGTTTATCCTCTGCAGCGCTATACACTACTTTGCTCATGGTGGTGCTCGGCACGCAAGTGCGTGAGCAGATAGACCAAATAGCCAAAACCACCACCGACCGCATGCTGTGGATAGAACAATTAGACTGGAAATTTATTACCCACCGCTCACTGATTTACGTGATCGTAATCATCAATGGCTACCTCCTTTACCAGGCGTTTAAAAACAACTGGTACAGATCTCGCTGGATATCCATAGGCGTCATTATTATAGCCGAAGCAGTGGTCGGCATTATGCTTGCTCACTGCGGTTTCCCAAAAGCCGCACAGCCTATACATTTGCTACTAAGCACAATGCTTTTCGCATTGCAATTTGATTTGTTGATACAGTTGAGGTCTCCGAGAGCTATCGATTATGATTCTTAGTTTTATAGCGTGTGTTAATATTAATTAAACAGGAAGGCCTTTAAGTTTGTATGGCAATTATCTGACAACTCTCTTAAACACATCTCTAAGCGCCCTAATAACAACATATATAAACTCATTCGTTTAAGCGAATATCCCGTTGAATTTTAGGCCCAAATACTCGCTCTTAAACAACTTTTTTCAAGATGAGCGATGCTAATTTAAGAGTGAATTTCTTTTTTTTTATTAAAAAAACTATATATGTATTTTTCAATCCAAGTAAGGTGTTTAGCCAGCAATACAAAAGAAAACACAAATAGAATCGCCCCCGATATTGCTGCAAAAGGAGTAAGGGATGCTTTGAAGAAAGTCATAAAAGGAATCCCTAGAAAACTTTCATATAACAGGATGGCGTGCACCACATAGATGACCAAAGTGTTTTGTCCCACGGCGTAAAACAAGGTTTTGTCCAATCCGACGAGTTTTCCGAGTAAGAGTACTATAGGACTAAAAAAGAAGAAGTAGCTAGCTAACGTCAAGCCATAGTGTTTGTTTTCTTGCCCATACAAAAGCATTGCTAAGAGAAAGCTCAAGCCAACTCCAATAAAAAGGCTATTTCGAACAAAAGTAGTTTTGGGGATAGCAGGTAGTTTTGAAGTTACCTTGTACAAAAGTAAAACCGTTGAAATGACGATACAAATTTGACCAACTCTCGCAATTTCATAGACGGATAGTATGCTTTCAAGACCTAAATCTTTAAAATAGGGATTACAATGTTTTAATATTTCATAGTAATACTCATTTAAACTAACCCCCAGTGCCAAAAGCACCATTGAAAACCCATAACTATTCCCATACTCCTTGATTTTATAAAGGATACTTCCAATTACCCCTCCGAAAAAGTAATAACCGCTCCAAGGAAACATCGGAAATACAGATACTTTTCTTTCTGTGTTAAAACTGGTAACGAGCACATTTTCTATAACTCGAGGGATTTCGCTATAGTCTAGAACGCGCAGTGTTGGAGCGGCTACAAATACAGTGATTGATAACACAAACAACAAAATACCAAGTGGAATTTTGAGCAAGTAGCTTTGCAATAGATAACATATTAGTACCACCAACATACAGGTCCCAATACAATGCAACACATGGTAGATGTAAACGAGGTCTGTAAACAAAGGAATGTCTAAAAAAACCACTTTGAAGATTTTGATTTGCAATAAAAAACCAATGAAAATCAAAAGAATCCCTCTTTTAGCTCCTTTTTGAAGGCGTATATTGGCCAAGCCTTTGTGCTTATTTCTCAATAGTAAATAGGTGAAAATAATCCCCGATATAGAAAAAAAGATAGGTGCAGTGAGTCCACGTGTAAATTTCCAAAAAGCATAGACAGGATGGCTATCATCTCTAAAAATACCTGACAGCGTATAGACGATAAAATGTCCTTCTAACATCATAAGAATGGCGATAGAGCGAATAATATCTATAAAATAGACTCTTTTCGATGGAGGTGCGTGCTTGATGGTTGTTGTTTTCAATTAGAATTTCTTTTTGCTAATTTTCATGTTCAGCACTTCTACCCCCAACGAAAAGGCGATAGCAAAATACAAGTACCCTTTAGGGATGGCAACAATTTTTTGATTAAACATAGTAGTATGTGCCAAATGTGCCCATTCTGTAATCAGCATAAATCCGATTAAAATTGAAAAAGAGAGGGCTAATATTTTCACTGTAGGATGCTTGTTTACAAACTTCCCAACAGAGTTAACAAATAACAACCTAACCAGCATGGATGAAATGACAGCAATAATCATGATGGCCAATGCCTCTTCTGTTCTATTGGTCATCCCGATCGGTGTTAACAAGGAGTCAAATGTTAATATGATGTCGATCAATACGATTTGCAATATGGTTTTAGAAAAAGATCCTACTTTTTGACTAGTGTCAGTATCTCTATGAGATTCGTCTAAAAGGGTGTCTATAAAATGCCACTGGAGCATCAGTAATATAGCAAATGCTCTTAAAGCATCAATAAAATATAGGCGGCTTGAACTCAACTAGTCATCGGTTGTCTAGCAAAGATACCCTATAGAGAATAAATACACCTATTTAATAATGCAATGTCTAGTTCATGAACTACTTTAAAACAAACTGTTTTGGAGATGATGAAAAAAGAAAGAAGTTAGACGGGGAGATAAATGGGTTGAAGAATTATTGATAAACTCCAATCTTAGCCAAAAATAAGTGGGAATAGAAAGGAGTTTCCTTAGAATTGTATCACGAACAGACATGGATATGTTTATATTAGGTCTCGTTGTTTTGATTTAAGTCCCTTTCTCTCTGATGTTCTAATGGGCACAGGATTTTGAAATTAATCCAAAGAATTCAATAGGGGAGAGACATTATGACTCCTAATTATTTCAAGCTTTACCCTCTTTGCTCTTTCCAGTTTGATGATCCCTTTTTTTTTCCCATATCATCAGTGATAAAATTGAAACAACTCGAAGAAAAGTATTAATTTTATTTGCTAATATTCAAAAAATTAATTTTTATACTTTAACCAATAAAAAACAAAAAATATGTTACTAGGAATAATATCAAAAATGGCTCCGGATGATTACGTGGGCTTTACTTTCTTCATTGGCTACATGGCAATGGCAGCAGCAGCAGTTTTCTTCTTATTCGAAAGAGGCAGAGTAGACGACAAATGGAAAATGTCATTACTTGTTTCAGCATTAATTACAGGAATAGCAGCTGTTCATTATGGATACATGCGTGATTACTGGGGAGAGTTCGGAGCGAGTGGTGATGGAAGTCCCACATTTTTCAGATATGTAGACTGGACACTTACTGTACCTTTAATGTGTGTTGAGTTCTATTTACTAACGAAAGTAGCAGGAGCAAAGAAGTCATTACTCTGGAAGTTAATCATTGCATCAACATGGATGTTAGTATGTGGATACATTGGAGAAGCTATGTCAGATGGAACAATGGGTCATTCAGTTCAATGGGGAGTATTATCGACTCTAGGTTACTTATACATTCTTTACACTGTATGGTTAGGTGAAGTTGCTAAGTTAGCTGAAGCAAGTAAGTCTGATGCAGTTAAAAGAGGGGTAAGAACATTAGCATGGTTTGTATTAGTAGGTTGGGCTATTTACCCAATAGGATACATGTGCATGGACGGTGGATGGTTAAACTCTGCTTTAGGATGGGGATCAGATAATGTTGACCTATGGTACAACATAGCCGATGCAATAAATAAGATTGGATTTGGTTTAGTGGTGTATAACATTGCCATTACCTCAAGTTCAAAATAAAGACTGCATAAATAATACAAAGCCGCACCCTAGGGTGCGGCTTTTTTCTTCTCATGTCTAAAGAAATATTCATCTTCATAGCCTCAGTGCTAATCATAATGCCGATACT
>DDEI01000064.1:0-19888 GCA_002336675.1 Flavobacteriales bacterium UBA1958
ATCGGTATTTAGTAATGTGAGAGAAGGGGAAATAGTTTCAATTATTGTGTGAAAAGAAGTGATTGTATCATTGATACATCGTTCTGAATTTGACACAGATTGGAGCGTATATATCCCTGGGATACTTGCAGTAAAAGTGCTATCTCCAACGAAAAACCCTACAGTGTCTTGTATAATAGTGTTATTTGGGTCTAGAATTTCAAAGAAAAGAGGAGAGAGACTAGTTATATTTAGAGGGATTTCTGCACTTTCTCCAATACAGACGTTAGATGTTCCGTCTATATTAGCGAGTGGTAAATCTAATAGAGTGAGCTCTACCTCACCTATTATATTACCTAAACATTCGTAATTATCCTGAACAGATGTAATGATATAAGAGCCTTCATCTTGAATGAAATAATCAACTGGTGAAGTATTTATTTCTATTTCTTCTATAGAGTCGGGCTTGTCCACAGTAACGCTCCATGGACCATCCCCAGTAACTGAGATGGTGGTTAAAAGTGAATCTCCAGAACAAATAGTGCCGTCATCTAAAAAAGTAAGTTCTACCTCGGGAGCCAGAAGCACAGTAGCGGGAGTATTATTAATAGTAATACATTCATTACCATCATCAATAATTTCTGTAATTTCAAATGTTGTGTCATCTGTTATTCCTCCAGGAATATTGATGACGGAATAAAGACTGTCGGACGTTAATTCACTTATTGGTATATCTAGTATTGTAGATGCTATAGGCATCTCTGCTCCGGCTTGGGTAGTATAGGTTACATCAAAATTAGGTCCTAAGAAATTTTCGAATAAAAAGTTAACAGGAACCAGTTCTCCTAGGCAGGCTATTGAATCTGTGGTAACAGAAATAGAGGTGAACTCGTTAACAGTAATAGTCACTTCGTCAGGCATTAATAAAACACATGGTGAAATTAGAGAACCGTCAGTGATAGCGATAATAGAGAATATGCTAGAGTTGATAGGGCTTAATATCCAAGTTTCTCCTAGTGCAAGTACTTCGGTTTGTTCTGCAGAAGTAACACCGCTTTCTAAATCAGTGATTGTGTAATCTACGGTAAATGGTGCTGTTCCTTCTAGGCCTAGATCTAAGACAATCTCTTCCCCAACACAAATAGTAGTGTCATTGCCAAATCCAGTAACACTGAATTCCGGGTTTACGTTAATAGCAAAGCAGTTAGAGGCGACATCAATCGGAGCTTGGCAACCTTCAGAGTCAGTTAAACTGACCATGCAGTATTCAGTATTATCCAATGGGTTTAAAGTAATTGGAGCGCTACTTAAAGGGTTTATCGTTAAGATGTCTATTACCCCAGAGCCTATTTCTTCTGTGCTATATTCAAATATGAAATCTGGAGTTCCAGAGATTACTATATCTAGATCTACTGCAGTACCTTCACATACTGTAGAATCGGTATTTAGTAATGTGAGAGAGGGCGCAGTCGTAAGAGAAAGTTGAATGTCAACGGTGTCTGTTGCTGGAAGGTCACAATCGTTGTCTATGACATAAACCGAGAATTCTACGTTCGATGTAGACTGGGCTAACCAGCATACTTCGGAGCAAATAGCATTTACTCCAGGAATAACTGACGGGCAGGCAATTGAATCTATAGTGGCGCCAGGAAAAAGTGTAGAAATATTAGAGGTTATCTCCATAATCGAAAAAGGATCTGGATGAATAGCTTCAAAAGTGATGCAGATACTGTCACCCTCACAGACTTCATAAGAAGTGGGAGAAATAAATATTCCGCCATCATTTTCTATGCCTCCACCATCCGTGAATTCTGGTTCACCTGAGATAGAAATACGACTTACAAACGTCATGGTTTCCGTCATGGTATATAACAGAATCCCCATCGGATCATATTCTTCTATGATTACATTGGTCACATAATTTCCTGCAGTGGGAGGTGTAAACTCGACAAGTCCTGTAGGAGAAACAGTAATAGTTGAAGGGTCGTATCCAGGAATATCAAAATTCAGTTGATTATTCTCTACCTGAGGAACTCCAATAGAGAAGTTCACGGCGTTACCGGGAGTGCTTGTGTAAACTAGTTGGTGTGAAAATAATTCTCCGACTAAACCATAAGGCACTTGTTGTGTGCCATCTATGACGATTGTTGAATTACATCCTATCAATGGATCAACAGTAGTTGAAAAATAGGCATCATCAAAAACTGGAAAATCGGCATTGATAAAGAAATTATAATCATCAAATGACCAACTGGCAATCCACGTGCAGCTCGGGTTAAGTGTTTGGGTAACGGTATAAGTGGTTAGGATTGTTCCAGGAGAAAATCCTCCAGGCAGACAAGAGCTATCTAAAAGCTCTTCATCACAAAGCTCAGAAATCTCTTGGGTTGATGAGAGTAAAGCTAAGTTTGCTATTGTGGTTAACCCTGCGCAAGATTCTTCAGGAGTAAAGAAAATTAAATTATCTGGAACGGGATTCTCTTGCTGGCCGAAACAATCTGAATACACACTAAGCGTGAACTCATATTCATCCCCTCCTAGACATTCATAGCTGATATGTCCCCCTAAGATGTGTGTAGCTTTGGCTTCCTGCGAAAGGCAGGCTGCGATTAATAGGATGATGAAATGAGACCGCTTCATGATAATTTGGTTCAAAAGGTTATTCTTTGTAAACGATCACATCTTAGCTAAAGGTTGCATTAGCTATGAGGTATTTAATTCCAAAATCTTTAAGGGTACAATATAATAAATGAAGGTTAGGATTTACAATGAAATTAAGAAAGTATGAAGATTACATTTACAGGGTTCATTGTTAGCTTTATGTTCATTAGTAAGTGGTTTGTAAATCTCATGTTGAATGCATTAAAGTTTGGTTAATTTTGTGCTATTAATTTATCTAAACAAATATTCCACATGAAATCAATTTTTACTTTTTTGAGTGCGCTAGCTCTTAGTGTTTTTTCTTCTTTCCAGTCTAATGGACAGGAGTGTTCTGATTTGATAATCTCTGAGATAATAGAGGGATGGTCTAATAATAAAGCAATAGAAATCTACAATCCTACAGCTACAGCTATTGATGCATCAGAATATGGTTTAGTGAGATTCCAAAATGGAAGTACCACGCCGGGAAATATTACATATTTAACTGGAGTTTCTATAGCTCCGTATGATGTGTATGTCGTCGTGCTGGACAAAAGAGACCCTGATGGAGTTGATTTTGAAGCACCAATTTGGGATGAATTACAACTACAAGCAGACATTTTTGTTAATCCATCATATAATGATGGCCAAGAAGTAATGTATTTTAATGGAAATGATGCTATTGCTATCGTGAAGGATGGCGGTCAAGTATTAGTAGATGTGTTTGCTAAAATAGGAGACTCTCTAAACCCGGATGGTTGGGGTGGGTATTTAGATGCTGATGGTGAACAAGCTTATGTTTCTAAAGACCACACTCTAATTAGAAAGCCTTCCTTTACAGAAGGTTACACAACCAACCCTGAATCTTTTGACATCTTAAATGAGTATGACTCTTTGCCTGCCAATACTTTCGGTCAATTAGGATTTCATATTTGTGAATGCGATTTGAGTAGTGTTGAGAAATTTGAATTTTCAAAAGAGATTAAAGTTTTTCCTAACCCATTAGCCAGCGGTTTTGTTACAGTTACAGCCACCGAGAGAATCGAGGCGATACTAATTTTTGATACTACAGGAAAACTTCTTCTAGAGGAAAAGGTAGAGGCGTTGCAAAGCACTTATTTAGATTTAACTGCATTTCCAAGTGGAACTTTTTTCTTGAAAGCAAGACTAGAATCTGGAGCTGAGATTTCTCAGTTACTAGTAAAGTAAGTCATCATAAAAACCATATAAATGCCAGTGTTTCCTAGAGCTTTTGTTGGAGTTTTTGTCTTTTTATGCCATTTTTCAGTCTTTTCTCAGAATTGCGATTTTTCTGGAAAGATTTATGATAAAGAGACTGAAGAAGGATTAGCCGTAGCTAATATATTCTACAATTCTAATCAGTCCATAACCGCTGATTTAGAGGGCAATTTTGCAGTCTCTCTTCCTTACGGAACATACAATTTCGAGTTCAGTTATGTGGGATACAAGAGCCAAGTGCTTACCGTAAATTTAAACAAGGCATCTAAGAAATTAGATGTCGGTTTACGAAGCGTAGAATTAAATGAGGCCCTAGTAACAGCTGATATAGCTATAGATAGAGAAACTCCAGTAGCTTTCTCCAACATAGACGCTAAAACGATTAATGAAGAACTTGCTTCACAGGATATTCCTATGATTCTAAACACAACCCCTGGAGTATATGCTACTCAGCAGGGAGGAGGTGATGGAGATGCGCGAATTACTATTAGAGGATTCGACCAAAGAAACATAGCTGTTATGCTAGATGGTGTTCCTGTAAATGACATGGAGAATGGGTGGGTTTATTGGTCTAACTGGTTTGGATTAGATGCGATTCTTCAAACTACTCAAGTCCAAAGAGGTTTAGGGATAAGTAAGCTAGCTGTGCCATCTGTAGGTGGAACGATCAATATTATAACGAAAGGGATAGATCAAAAGCAGGCCACAAAAATAAAGCAAGAGGTTTCTAATAATGGGTTCCTCAGAACTACATTTGGCCACACCTCTGGAAGGCTTAAAGGCGGTTGGGGATTCACTTTAGCTGGATCCTATAAACAAGGCGATGGTTGGGTAGATGGCAACTTCACTAGGGGATTCTTTTACTACGGAAAGGTTCAAAAGGCCACAGGGAATCACGTCTTTACACTAAGTGGATTTGGTGCACCGCAGAGTCACGGGCAGAGAGTAGTAAGAGGCGGTATAGGGGTTTATGATGCCGAAGTAGCGTCTAATCTAGGCGCTGAATTGAATAGCCAAGATGTAAATGAATTCGGGATAGGCCATAACTTTCAGACTGCTGATTTAATGCGTTATGAGTTAGACGCGAATGGCAGTAGAGTTAACGAAAATACTGAGACTTTAAATTCTAACGTAAATTATTACCACAAGCCGCAGTTTTCATTTAGACATTCTTGGAATATGTCTGAGAAGGTTTCTTTAAATAGTACAGCATACCTTTCTATTGGAAATGGTGGGGGAACCAGATTAGATAAATCCTTCAGTAAAGATGAATTATTAACCAATGGGGGTCCTGATTATCAAAGTGTTTATGATATTCAAACAGGCGATGCATTTGAGCCTACACCTTTTGTGTCTCAAGATCCAACCATCATAACTGGCATCTCTAATACTGAGCATGCTGCCACCGAAAACTACCTTCAATCCGGAATCAATAATCACTTTTGGTATGGTTTGTTATCTAGTATGTCCTATAAAATGTCTGAGAAGGTTACTTTATCAGGAGGTCTAGACGTAAGGAGTTATAAAGGAGGTCATTATAGAGAGGTTTATGATTTATTAGGGGCTGATTATCTTTTTGACACCAGTAATCCTAATAGCTCTTCAGGGGTTAAGCGTAAAGGAGATATTATAGACTACCACAATGATGCCTTCGTCCAGTGGGGAGGATTATTCGGTCAGGTAGAGTATAAGAATGATTTGTGGTCTGGATTCTTAAGTGGGTCTTATGCCATGACTCGTTATAAAAGAATAGACTACATGCTACCAAAGTCCGTAACTATAAACGGAGTGGATATAGCACCAGTTTATTTTTGGGAGACTAATGCTACATCCCCAACGCTAATCGAAGAAACAGCTCCTAATGGAAAGGTATATACAGCAGAAAGTCCAGAACTCAGCTACCAAGAAACAGACTGGTACTATAAAGGAGGTTTTACGGTGAAAGCAGGATTTAACCGTAAAATAAATGAAAAGCATAACTTCTTTGTAAACCTTGGTTATTTGGATAGAGCTCCTAGGTTCCAAAATGTTTTCGATTTTGGAAATAAGCTGTTTTCAAATATCGAGAACGAGCTTATTCAGGCTGTTGAGTTTGGTTATGGATTTAAAACAAGACCATTTAGCCTTAACCTAAACAGTTACTACACCACTTGGCAGAATAGACCAGTAAACAGAGGTGTTCAAATCTCTGACCCTCAGGATCCAGAAGAGTTTATAAGTGCTAATGTGAATGGCATGAACGCTAGGCACATGGGAGCAGAGTTGGAGGCCGCTTATGCGGTAAATAAAAAATTAACCTTGGAGGGAATAGTTTCTCTAGGGGATTGGATTTGGGACACTAAAGACACCGTACTTTTTTATTATGATGATGGAACCCCTGTGATAGAAAATGGTGTTCAGCGTTCTGTATCCTATGACGCGAGAGGAGTTCATGTAGGTGATGCTGCTCAAACCCAGTTAGGGGGTTTGATTCGTTATGAATTTAAAAGAGGAGCCTATGTGAAATTGAGATATACATTTTTTGATAGGCATTATGCTAACTTTAACCCAAACGACTTAAATGGAGATGATGCCGGAAGAGATTCCTGGCAGGTGCCTAGTTATGGTCTTCTTGATTTTCACGCTGGATACCGCATCAAGCTGCGAGATAAATATAATTTGAACCTAAGGGGTTCATTGTTCAATATATTAGATAAGCGAGCTATATCAGATGCTTCTGTAAATGATAACAGAGCTGTCGGCAGTGATTCGCCTACAGGAGCAGCTCAGAGTGAAGACGGAGATTTATTCGATGCTAATTCTGCAGGAGTATTCTTTGTTCAAGGTACTAGGTTCAATATTTCAGCCACACTTAATTTTTAGAAAACACACCTTATGAAAACATACTTATTAGCATTATTCGCGCTTTGCAACGCATTACTTTTATCAGCTCAAACGGACATTCAGGATCTTAGAGATAATTACGCTGTAGATCAAACTGTAACCATTACAGGGATAGTTACTAATGGAGAAGAAATGGGGTCTTCAGTGAGATATATACAGGATGAATCTGCAGGAATAGCTATATATTCTGGAGCTTGGGAAGGCTTTACCACTCCTTCAAGAGGAGATGAAATCACTGTGACAGGAGTAATCACTGAGTATAATGGGTTATTAGAGGTTGGCCCTAATTTAAGTGCTGTTATTATTAATAGCACAGGGAATGAACTACCAGATTTTGAATATATCGATTTATCTGATTTTAATGAAGGTG
This sequence comes from Flavobacteriales bacterium UBA1958, assembly GCA_002336675.1. Classification (GTDB taxonomy): domain Bacteria; phylum Bacteroidota; class Bacteroidia; order Flavobacteriales_D; family Sanyastnellaceae; genus ASP10-05a. The sequence continues at coordinate 7,112 of DDEI01000064.1, forward strand.
TAGAAGGAGAACTGGTAAATTTTGATGGAGCTCAATTTCAGGATGGAGGAAGCACCTTTGCCGGAAATAACACTTATACTTTTATTCATGAGGGTGAGCAGGCCATAATATATCTAAGAACAGGTAGCGCTCTGGAAGGACAGATTATCCCAGCTGGACAAATTACGCTGAGAGGAATAGTCTCTCAGTTCTCATTTACTGGATTTGGAGGGTATCAATTACTCCCAAGAGATATGGAAGACTTAATTTCTGATGCAAGTATTAATTTAGTCTCTCAGTTGACTCAGTCTTCTCACGATGAAAGTTCTATTACCTTAAATTGGTTAACCGATACTCCAGGTACTACGGTGATTTATTACGGAACAGATGCTGAAAATCTAATTGAGACTGCATCAGGGATGGAAGGAGTAACAAGTCATGAAGTTACTATGTCGGGTTTAGAGCCAGGGACAGTTTACTTCGTTTATGCTGAGTCAGGAAATGATGATTCAGCTGTTCAGTCAAGTGTCTCTTCATTCGTCACGGTAAGTGAGTCAAGCGGAGATATTCATGTTTATTTTACAGGGTCAGTTGATACAAGTGTGTCTACTATAGAAGAAGCTACTAGTTTAGGAGCAGCTACTAATGATACTATAGCAGCCTACATTGATAGAGCTGTCTCTACTATTGATTTAGCGGTTTATAATAATAATGACCAAACCATAATGAACGCCGTGGACGATGCTTACGACAGAGGTGTCCAAGTTAGATATGTAACTCAAGGGTCCAATGCAAATATCGGATTAGGTCAAATAAATTCTGAAATTCCAGTTTTAGAAAGGCAAGACGAAAATGGTTCTGGAATGCATAATAAATTTGTAATCATTGATGCTGATAATACTGATAATTGTGCTTTAATAACGGGATCTACAAACTTTACTACGAACGGATTAGTTGAAGATTATAACAATGTAGTAGTCTTTCAAGACCAATCGATTTGTAGAGGGTTTAGAGTTGAGTTTGAGGAAATGTGGGGTGGAAGCGGTTCGCAGCCAATAGTAGGGAACAGTAAATTCAGCTCACTAAAATTGAATAACACCCCTAAGCAATATACTATAGGTGGCGTTCCTGTAGAAGCATACTTTTCTCCAACTGATGGTGTAACTGATGCTATTAAGTCTGCTATCCAAACAACTGACTCTGATTTAGATTTTGCGCTGCTAGTGCTTACTAGAGATGATTTAACAGCGGCTATAATTGAAGAAGACAATCTCTTTTTAGTAGTAGCTAGAGGGATGATAGAACAAGTAAGTGGTACTGGATCAGATTTTCAAACGTTATTAGACGGAGGAGTAGATGTTGAAAGCCATGAGGGTATTTTCCCTCAGCTTCACCATAAATACTGTATTGTAGATCATAGCAGTCCAGATTCAGATCCGCTGGTAATTACTGGTTCTCATAACTGGAGTTCTTCAGCAGAAACTGTAAATGATGAGAATACAGTTATCATTCATGACGCAAGTATAGCCAATCAGTTTTACCAAGAATGGTATCAAAGATGGTCTGAATTAACAGTAGGAGTGGAGGAAGTAGAAAACCAATGGGATGTGAGATTTTATCCTAATCCTGCTTCAGATATAGTTAATTTGTACGTGAATAATACTGGAAGCGCTGAGCTATCTGTCAGCTTGCTAGATATTACAGGAAAAGAAGTTTATCAGTCAAGTTTACAGGGTAAAAAGCATCTATTGGATGTGTCATCGATTAGTCGTGGGGTTTACACACTAATGATTCATGATGGGCAGTATTCCTATGCGCAGAAGTTAGTTATTCGCTAAGTTTACTCTAATTTAGAGCAAATGGAATTTTCGAATACATCCGGAAAAATATATATATCAGGCCATAATGGCATGGTTGGCTCAGCTATTCATAGGGGGTTACTCAAGAAAGGCTATACTAATATTGTAACACGTTCTTCTAAAGAGCTAGACCTAAGAAATCAGAATGAAGTAAATAATTTCTTTAAGTCCGAAAAACCAGATTTCGTTTTTTTAGCTGCAGCTAAGGTTGGAGGGATTCTGGCCAATAGCACATACAGAGCAGAATTTCTATATGACAATCTGATGATTCAGACAAACGTCATTCATGCAAGTTATACCAATAAAGTTTCTAAGCTATTATTCTTAGGCTCGTCATGTATCTACCCTAAAATGGCTAAGCAACCGCTTACAGAAGAGGCGCTATTAACTGGAGAATTAGAGCCTACTAATGAGCCATATGCTATAGCTAAGATTGCTGGAATTAAAATGTGCGAGGCATACAGGGACCAATATGGTGTTAACTTCATTTCTGCCATGCCTACAAATCTTTATGGCCCTAATGATAATTATGATTTAAAAACTAGCCATGTCCTTCCTGCTTTACTTAGAAAATTTCATGAAGCGAAAGTTTCAGGGGATTCGGAAGTTAAGTGCTGGGGAACTGGCTCTCCTATGCGTGAGTTTTTGCATGTAGATGATTTAGCAGCAGGCTGCCTTCATTTAATGCTAACTTATGATCAAAGAGAATTCGTAAATATTGGGACAGGAACCGATGTGACCATCAAAACGTTGGCAGAGACTATAGCTTCTATTGTTGGATTTAATGGAGAACTCGTTTGGGATTCTACCAAGCCAGACGGAACACCAAGAAAACTTATGAATGTAGGTCGAATTCACGCTTCAGGATGGAATCATGAAATAGACCTCAAAGAGGGGATTAAAAAAGTATATAAAGAATTTACGAGTAATGTGGCGCTTTAATATATACAAGGCGTTTCTTTGGTTTGCGGTTTTACTTATAGCCATAGACTTATCAGGCCAGTTGGATTTGTTCCCACTGCAGCAGGATTATATTGAAGAATCTAGATATTCTTATGGCGATTTAGATTCAGCGATTCATACTTCTATACTGCCATTTTCGGTAAAGGACTCAGAGCTGTCTGAGTCTTACTTTTACAAGGACACTGCGTTATATTACAGTCTTTTAGTCGCTAAGCTTTTTAAGGATGATTTATTTTCTATAAACGAAGAAGATTTTGTACTCAGAATAAATCCACTGTTCGATTTTAGAGGAGCAAAAGATTTTATAGACACCAGTACTTATGCTGATACCACTCTGTTTATACAGAATTCTAGAGGATTTAAAATGGATGGCAAAATAGGCAAACGGCTTTTTTTCCAAACAGGATTTTTAGAAAGTCAATCTTATTTACCGAGTTGGCAGAAAACCTATGCAGATACAAATCAGGTCATTCCAGGAATGGGAAGACATAAGGTGTATAAAGATAACGGGTTTGATTATGCCCAATCTTATGGATGGGTAAACTACTTTCCTGTTAAAAACATCAATCTCTTTTTTGGCCATGGAAAAATGTTCTCAGGTCACGGATACAGGTCACATTTATTAAGTCACCAAAGTTTTAATTTCCCCCATTTAAAAGCCTCAGTGACCCTTCTGAAAGGGAAATTAAAAGCCATGTGGAGTCTTGCAGCATTACAATCTCTAAGCCGACAACCTTTAGGGGAAGTTCCAGAATCATTATTCAAGAAAAAGTCAGCTACATTTTCTTCAATAAGTTACTTAGTAGGAAAAAGAGTAGAACTGTCAGTCTTTGAAACCAATATATGGAAGAGGTATAGTGAGTTTTCTGGTACTGTTCCTTTGAACGGGCTAGCGTATGCTCCGGTGCCATTGTTAGGATACTTAACAAAACGTGTAGATTCTCTCCAGTCAGCTAGAATCGGATTTAATGGACTGTTAAAAATATCAAACAGAATGCAGTTTTATTCTCAATATCAAATGGAGACTGAAGGCTTTCAATTGGGAATTCGCATAAATGAATTAGGGATAAAAGGATTAAGAGTCCAGGCAGAATATAATCAAGCTAACAAGGCAGTTAAAATAGACCCACTGGTTAGCTTCAGTCATTTAAATGAAGGGCTTGGACATCCAGTTCAAGATATTTTTGATGAGGTATTTGTTTCTGTGAACTACATCAAAAATCGCTGGGGAGGTAAAGCGTCTTACTCCCAGTTAAATAGCCTGAAAGACAGCAAAACCATAGATGTGAATGCAGCTTACCTGGTAAATGCTAAAACTAATTTTAAAATAGCCTTGGGGTACTTATATAGATCTCAAGGACAAAGGGGTAGATATCATTCAGGACTTTTTTACTTTGGTTTAAAAACTTCTGTATTTGACTCCTTCTACAATTTTTAATAACTTGCTTCTCAAATCAACCAATTTTGACCGAACTTTTTTTAGCATTTCTAACTGCTTTCGGAGTAGTCCTAATGGCGACTCCTTCTTTAATTAAAGTAGCTAAGATGAAGCATATAGTGGACGAGCCAAGTGAAGACCGCAAAGTCCATAGAAAAAGTGTACCTACTCTTGGAGGTATTATGATTTTCGCAGGAACAATACTTGCATTTTGTCTTTTCTTTCCCACTTATGATATTGGATTTGCATTTGACGTAAAAGAGACTGTACATGATTTCCAGTATATTATAGCATGTCTATTTATTCTCTTTTTCGTAGGAACTAAAGACGATATTACTGGGTTTAGCCCAACTAAAAAGATTATTGCCCACCTGTTAGTTGGAGTTATTCTCGTATTTATAGCTGATTTCCGAATTACTAGTCTTTATGGGCTTTTTAAACTTGATGGAGATTTGCCTTATTGGTTTAGTGCTCCATTTTCTATTTTTGTCTATATCGTAATCGTAAATGCAGTAAACCTTATAGATGGGATAGACGGTTTAGCCGCTGGAGTTGGATTTATTTCAAGTGTTGCCTTTGCTTGTTGGTTTATTATTATCGGTCATTTCCCATTTGCTGTGTTAGCTACTTCATTGGCAGGATCTTTATTGGGGTTTTTAATTTTCAACTTCAATCCCGCTAAAATATTTATGGGGGATTCAGGCTCTCTTATTATTGGCCTAATAATGTATGTTTTGTCCATAGGAATGATTGAGCAGCAGGGTCTTAGCCAAGATTTAATGATTACCTCAATCTCCCGGCCTGTTTTGGCTATGGCTATTTTAGCGTATCCGCTTTTAGACACGATAAGAGTATTCACCTTGAGAGTTTTAAAAGGAAGCTCTCCCTTCAGTGCAGACCGAAATCACCTACATCATCATCTGCTAGACTTAGGGTTGAGCCATAAACAAACAGTATTAGCGGTCTATGCGTTCTGTTTAATAATTATAGCTCTGGTATTTATAACTCCTCGCCACTCTCCGAATATTAGCTTTTTAACAGTAGGGGTCACTGCATTTGCGCTTACTCAATGCATTTTCATTTTTAAGAACGTCAGAAAAGTTAGTTCATGATTAGGAAGTTATCGGTAGTGACTTTACTAATGTATAGTCATTTTTTATTGGGGCAAGGAGGAAGTCAGGACTCTTTGGTGCCAAAATCTTCTTTACTTATTCAGGAGTTTTACACGCCAGTTTCTTTTTCGGGATATCAAGGAAGTGAGATTAAACGCCCTCTTAAAGTAAAAGCTAATTTAGATTTCCTCCTTAACACAGGAGGTTCTTTTGCTAACGAAGTATCTCCTGTTTATGCTGGATATGTCAATGCTGGAGTAGTATTGAAAAGCCGAAATAAGACTTTAAACATAGATTACTCGATGGCTAGCTTAGGTCTAGGTAATTACATGTCGGAATTTGTGGATAGCACAGGAGTTCTGTCAAATTTTGGCGTTGCAACGCAAGAAAAATTAGGCTATTGGGCTAATAGAATACGAGGAAGATTTAATTGGCAAATATCCAAGCATTTTAATGCAGAGATAGGAAATCACACTAATTTTTTGGGGAATGGTTACAGGTCTATGGTTCTAGGAGAGAATACAGCTCCATATCCCTATTTAAAACTGACTACGAAAGTTTGGAAAATTAAGTACACTAATTTATTTATGCAGCTCAGGGACCTGCAGCCAGACGCTTCATGGAAAGACTCCCGGCAGAAGTATGTAGCATTGCATTCTGTAGACTTTAAAGTTAATGAGCGCTTCTCATTTACCGTATTTGAATCGGTGGTTTGGCAATCCTCGGATATCTTATCCAATAGGGGTTTTGATATCAATTACCTAAATCCTGTGATTTTTTACAGGCCGTTAGAGTTTAGTCAAGGGTCTGCAGATAATGTTCTGTTAGGAATAGCTGCTCGGTTAAGTGTGGATAAAAACTTTATGTGGTACGGTCAGCTTTTTCTAGATGAATTTTTACTATCAGAAGTGAGAGAAGGCGTAGGCTGGTGGGCAAATAAAGTAGGCATACAGATAGGCGTTCAAGCGGCTAATTTATTGCCAGGATTTTGGGCTTATTCAGAATTTAATAGTGCTCGGCCATTTACCTACACACATGGAAGTGTGCTTCAAAATTATGCCCATAGAAATCAGTCTCTAGCCCACCCGTTAGGAACTAATTTTTATGAATGGTCCACTGGAGCTCAGCTAGAAAGAAATGAGTGGACCTTCACGGGAAGGTTTAATTGGGCGCTTTACGGTCGAGACTTAAATGAAGATAATTATGGTGGAGATGTTTTTAGATCTTACAAGAAGCCTTTTAGAGTTTACAATAATAAAACAGGTCAAGGGAATACCCACCATTCCTATATCACACAGTTAACTGCTTCTAGAAAGATATTGAAAAACAGGGATGTATTCTTTTTCGGAAGTTATAATTGGCGTCATGTACAAAATCAGTTTGAATTAAATGATGAGCATATTTTTTCCTTCGGAATAAGCTCGTCAGTCTATAAGATAAGCTCTAAAAATTCTAACGGAGCTTTGCCCAGTTTATCGAATGATTTTTGATAATTTCTATACATTTAGTCTTAAGAATTCGACTACTTTTGTGCTCTCAATAGTTCATTTTGCCAGTAGCGATATTAAATCAAATAATTTATATTAAGTCTATTAAAGTTAAAGACTTAGCCGAGTTGATGAAGCTTAAATTGTCAGCATTGGTCGTGTTGTCGGCTGTATTGGGTTATTTCATGGGTACATCTTCTCCTGAAATTTTACAAATTTTATACGTAATCCTGGGAGGTATACTCCTTACAGGAGGTTCTAATGGTTTTAATCAGGTTTGGGAAAGAAACCAAGACGCATTGATGAAGCGGACCATGAATAGGCCTCTTCCATCAGGAAGTCTTTCCGTGGAAGTCGCCATAGTTTGGAGTACGATTGTTTCGATAGCTGGTATTTCTATTCTCTGGTTTTTGTTAAATCCCTTCTGCGGAATTTTAGGAGTTCTGGCGTTGTATAGTTATGTTTTTCTGTATACCCCATTAAAAAGAGTAAATAGCGTTGGCGTCACTGTTGGAGCTTTTCCGGGAGCTATACCTCCCATGTTAGGATATGTGGCTGCAAGTGGATCTTTTGGATTAGAACCAGGGTTATTGTTTGCGTTGCAATTTATGTGGCAATTTCCTCATTTTTGGGCTATCGCGTGGGTAGCGAAAAAGGATTATGATAATGGGGGTTTCAAGATGCTTCCATTTAACAAGGGTAAAACCGCATTTACTGCAGCTTATATTGCCTTATCTGCTTTCGTTCTAATTCCTGTAAGTATTTTACCATGGTTCATAGGGAGTGAGGGTCCTATGATAGGAAATCTCGCAGGAATCTCAACTTTAATTATCGGGATACTTTATTTCATAGTAGCTCTTAGGTTTGCACTGACAAAGAGGGATAAATACGCGAAGCAGGTAATGTTTGGCTCTTTTATCTATCTGCCTGTAGTACAGTTATTATTCGTTCTAGATAAAATTTAAATAACATTTCAAATGTCAGAATCTACACTTTCCACAGACCCAGTAATTAAAAAAAAGAAGGTGGATGTGTTTGAGGGTCATCCGCTTGAAGTAAAGGAGAGAACAAAGAAGATGCTCATGTATCTTATTCTATTTGCTGTTCTTATGATGTTCGGTGGGTTCACTTCTGCGTTTATAGTAATGGCGCCCCAGGCATATTGGGTCCATCCAGAGCCGGTTTCAGGATTGATGGCAAGTAATGTCATTATTGTTTTATCCAGTTTGTTTTTAATAGCCGCAGGATATGCGGCTAGCAAAGGTAAAAGGCAGGCTACGACCATACTACTTGTTCTTACTTTTCTATCCGGAATCGGTTTTACGCTCAGTCAGTGGAATGGATGGCTACAATTAAATGATAAAGGATTGTTTGTTTCGCATAATGAAATTGGAGATGTTACAGGCGAATATGGGGTTGATTACATGATAACCTATAATTCTTTACCTGTGATTTTTGAAAATGGACAATTTTATAAAGGAACAGACAACGAAAGGCTTGAACCAGTGACTCAAGTTATGCAAAAGCAAAAAGATAATTCGACTAGTTTACTTTTCTTGTTCATCTCTGTGCATGCATTCCATTTAGCGCTAGGATTAATTTATTTGCTAGTTAACATAGCAAGGAGCATGAGGGGGACTTTTTCAAATGGAAATGTAATAAGTTTAAGGACTCAAGGGATTTACTGGCACTTTATGGGAATATTGTGGCTGTATTTGTACGCTTTTTTGTTCATTATTTACTAAGCTTGCAACAAATTACTACGACTCATGTCAGGAGAAGCTTTAAAGCAGATTGAAAAAGACGTTTTATGGGGGGGAGGAAGGTCCCCTTTTAGCGTTACTTACGGTAAAATGATGATGTGGTTCTTCCTAGTATCAGATGCCCTGACCTTTAGCGGTCTCTTGATTTCTCTGGGATTTTTCAGAACTGGCGTCTTCGGTGACCTTGAGGGATTTTGGCCTGTGGGGGAGAAAGTATTTGAGGCATTACCAGTCTTGGGAACTGGTTTCCCTTTGATCTATGTTGCGCTCATGACATTCCTTTTGATTGTCAGTTCTGTTACAATGGTTCTCGCTGTGGAAGCTGGACACAGGAATGATAAAAGTAGTGTTACTAAATGGTTAGTTTGGACTGTAATAGGAGGATTCTTCTTCTTGGGTTCTCAGGCATGGGAGTGGTATCACTTTATTCATGGTTCTGGGGGATATTATATTAGTGCGGATGAACTACTAGTTGAAGGTGAAGATCAATCAGGGGAAACCATAAGCTATACAGTAGCAGCTGGAGAAAAAGTGTATTATGGTGCGGAGCACGGACATTCTCATGAAGAGGAAGGACATGATGAGCACCACGGACATGAGCATGCATCTAATCAGAAAATCTCAGGAATGGGAGGCGATGGACATGATGACCATGCCAAAGAGGAGGTTCATGAAGAACACTCTCCAAAAGTGTTGTACTTAAACAAGTACCAAACCTCCATAGTCACTGTAGAAGATACCCGAACAATAACGAAGCTTTTGGCGGCTAAAAATGAGAACCTTCCAGAAACTAGCGGAGCGGATTTAAGTTCTAATGAATATGGGCCTCAACAGTACGCTAATTTCTTTTTCTTCGTTACAGGATTTCATGGGTTTCATGTTTTTTCAGGTGTGATTCTTAACTTGATCATACTAATTATGGTAATCAAAGGGGTGATGCAGAAAAGAGGCCATTATGAAATGGTTGAGAAAACAGGATTATACTGGCACTTTATAGACTTGGTGTGGGTGTTTGTATTTACCTTCTTTTACTTAGTTTAATTTAGCATAAAATGGAAAGAGACGATTTAATTGTAAATGACAGCTATGCACTGAATGCTCATCATAATGAGGAAGCAGGTGCGGCTAAAAGAAAGAAGATTTGGTTTGTAGCAGGCCTGTTAACTTTAATTACGTTCATAGAAGTTGTTTTAGGTATTGGGTTTAAGCAGAATAGTGAGTGGTGGGCATTCATTAAATGGTCGTTCATTATCTTGACATTATTTAAAGCGGCATATATTGTCCTCTCATTTATGCACTTAGGGGATGAAAGCAAAAATCTTAAATGGACTATTCTAACCCCTTACTTAATGTTTGTGGCTTACTTACTTTTTATAGCTGCTAGAGAGGGAACAGATATGTCTGTGCTGTTGTTAAATTACTTAGGAAGTTAATTACTCACAAATGCTGAAGAAGGTTGGTTTGCTTTTCATAGTACTCATTTTTCCGTTAAGTTTTCTACTTTTCTTTGGGTTAGCGTTAGATCATAAATTCAAAACACTACCTTATTATCATCCTTCTGAAATTCTTTTGGACTCTGCCAACAATGACCTAGGCAAGACTTATTTTTTACCGAACAAGGAGTTTGTAAATCATAATGGTGACTTAGTTTCGATAGAGTCTTTGAAAGATAACGTTTATCTTCTTGCGCCTTATTCTTTAGGTTCTGATTATATCTCGGTTATAACGAAGAGACTTCTTACAGCGAACTTTAAGTATACAGATGAGAATAATATTAAAATCATTGGTCTGAATACAGATGGCGTAGTTCTGGATGAAGAGCATTTAAAGGATTACATGATTAATCTTAACCGAAATGCAGATGAAACAGATAATTTTTTCTATCTAAGCACCACGTCGAAGGAAGCTATGGAAGATTTTATCATGAAGGAACTAGGGATAGTTAATCTAAATAATAGTGCGATTACACTCTTAATTGACTCTAAGTCGCAAATTAGAGGAAGATACAATCTAAATGCTGAGAGACAGATTAATGATGCGATAGAAGATATTGCACTTTTAAGAAAGGAAATAGATATAGAGAGGTATGAAGCTAATAAAGCTAATTCTAATAATTAGTGTTTTAAGCCAATTTGGCTGTGGATTTTTCGGAGATCATAATCCGCTTGATCAAAATAAAGTTTCATTGACGGATAACAATGGCTTCTTTAAAGAAGGTGAAGAACTTCCTTTTTATGGACCTATTACCAAAGATGGAAAAGACACCCTATTCTATCAAGTCCCTAAATTTTCCTTGCTTGATCAGGACTCTTTAGATTTAGGTTATTCTAGATTTAGTGAAAGAATTTTCGTAGTGGATTTTTTCTTTACCACCTGCTCTACGATTTGCCCGATTATGACTAGTGAATTGGTTAAATTGCAAGGTAGGCTTTACGAAAAAGGATTAGGTGAAGAAATACAATTCTTGTCCGTAACGATAGACCCAAAGACCGACTCACCTGAGGTATTAAAATCTTACGCAGAAAATAAAGGCTGTAATTTAAACAGTTGGGCTCTAGGTACAGGGAAAATTGAATACATAGATGAGCTAAGCAAGGAAGGTTTTTTTTTAGCGGTGGATAGAGATGCGGCTTATCAAGATGGAATAATCCATAGTTCACAGGTCATTCTTGTAGATAAGAATAGGCATGTAAGAGGCTCGTATGATGCTATTGATGAAGGAGAAATGCAAAAATTATTACAGGATTTAATTAGGTTATCAGAATGACAGTTATAAACTCAAAAGGAACAAAGAAAATAATTATGTTACTCGGTGTGGTCATCCCCTTGGTGGTAGCCGTATTATATATCCTTCCTAAGCCTGAGAGCATGAATCCTGCGGTGAAAGCTATTCTAGAGAATTCGCCTAAGTTCAATGCCTGTATCAACGCGACTACATTTATTCTTTTAATTCTGGCTTTAGTAGCTATAAAGGCGAAGAAAGTAAAGTTACACAGTAAGTTAATGACATCAAGTATCGCTCTAGGGGTGCTATTTCTTCTAAGTTATGTGGCTTATCACTTTAGTTTTGACGATACCATTTATCCATTGGATTCAGAGTTTAGGCCGTTCTATATAGCTATTCTAATTTCTCACATAGTGTTAAGTGCAGTAGTGGTTCCTTTGGTTTTAATTAGCTATTTAAGAGGTTTGAATGGAGAGGTTGAAAGGCATAAGAAAGTAGTAAAATTTGCCTATCCCATTTGGTTGTATGTGACGTTTACTGGGGTTGTTGTTTATTTAATGATATCTCCTTATTACGCGTTTAATCAGTAATTTTATTGAAGATGAAAAAAACGGTCTCTTTATTGCTAATCTTAATAGTTATATGTCTTTTTTGCATAGATATTGACGCTCAATGTGCCATGTGCAAGCAAGTAGCAGAGGATGCTTCTGATCAATCCGGAGATGCTATAGGTCTTGGATTAAACAATGGAATAAAATACCTCCTAGTCATACCATATATTTTGTTTGGTATTTTTGTATTAGTGTTTTTCAGAAAAAAGGCGATGAGATAATTCATTGAAAAATTGAATTAATTTCTTTCATATTTCGATGAGTAGAAGTTTAGCTTCAATGAAGAGACTGATTTCTAATAAACAAATGAGCAATGAAAAATTTAGACTTTATAGTTTTACTAATACTGTTGGTTTTCCCAGTTGTTACTTTTGGACAGTTTGTTGAAGAAAAGAAGATCACGAAGGGAGAGAATTTTTCCGGTATTCAGTATATGAATGTACAAGTTTTACACGAAAACTCAGGAAATTTCATTCCGGCTGATATTCGTGTAAACGGATTGAATACTCGTAAGCAAACGATGCTATCTCAGGTTGTAGATACCACTTTTGAAATAAAGAACTACAGATTATATACTATTTCCTGTATAGAAAAAGGGTACATGTATTATAACGAAAAATTTTGGCCTTCAGAGAGTCAAGTTCATCTACAACAGGTGAAATTAAGACCTCTGGCCACAGGTCTTACTACTGACGTGAGAGATATAAAATTTCTAGGGGATCAAACGGCTATCTATCATAAGTCAAAACCGACTTTAGCAGAAATTAAAGAATTCCTTGATTTAAACCCCTCTGTTAAAATAGCGCTGGTGGGTCATGTAAACGGACCGGATAAAAGGAA
>DDEI01000064.1:20292-21089 GCA_002336675.1 Flavobacteriales bacterium UBA1958
GGCGTAGACCAATTAAGACTAGAAGCCCAGGGAAGAGGGAATACTCAGATGTTATTTCCCGATCCTAAAACCGATTGGCAGAATGAAGCCAATAGAAGAGTGGAAATTCTTATTACGGGCATTTAACAATTGTTTTCCAGCCTCTCTGTAATACCACTTTTTATTTAAGTAAGTTTGTCTTGATATAGTTAAATTCAAGGTAATGATAAAGCGCTTAATTTTTGTTCTGTTCATTTTTGCATATTTAAAAGGAACTGGACAGAATACATTTTCCCTCAACAAATGTTTGGATATTGCACTTGAGAATAATATTTCTCTTAGTCAAGGAGAGCTTAACATTCAACAGAGCGAGTTGGGGTTAATTCAAAGTAAGGCCAACTTACTACCTTCCCTTAACGGCAGTGCTAGTCACGGATATAACTGGGGGCAAACAATTGACCCATTTACCAATCAATTTGCTACTAATAGAATTCAGTCCAATAGCTTTGGCTTAAACACGGGAGTAACCATTTTCAATGGTTTCACTCTTCAGAATAGAATAAAGCAAGCAGATCTAAATTTAAAAATAAGTCAACTTGGTTTGGAGTCTTCAATCAATGCTATTGCATTGGCGGTAGCAAACGCTTATTTATCTGTGCTCTTTAATCAAGAAATTAACACAGCTAATCTAGCGAATAGATTGGCCTCAAAAGAACAAGTAGATAGAGTTAAATTACTAGTGGAGGCAGGTCAAGTTCCTGAGGCTAACTTATATCAAGTTCAAGCCCAACTTGCTCAAGACGAGGCTAGAGTAATAA
>DDEI01000099.1:0-967 GCA_002336675.1 Flavobacteriales bacterium UBA1958
ACCATTCTGTATCTGGAAGCCCAACCTCTGGCGTAGGGTCTGCGAAAATCTCATTGATAATGATATCTCCAAGCTGCGGTTCACTGATTTCGAAATAGGTGAATTGCTCTTCTGTTGATGTAATTTCATTTCCTGTGACATCTGTCACTCCTGTTAATGTTAGTATCAATTCTTCTTCAGATGCAAAGCTAGTTCCGAAGGTAAGAGTTACTAGGTTAGGGTTAGAAAATATGGCGGTCGTAGGATTGCCTATTCCACTGGAAACAGAGTAATTAGAGAGTGTCTCTACTGAAACTCCGTTTAAGGGCTCATTGAACTCTAAGGTTAGTTCTGAAGAAGAGTCCACGATGAGTTGTGTTAAAACTGGGGGGTCGTTATCTAACAAAGGCTCTCCTATATAAACATTATCTAGGAAAAAATTATCTGCGTTACTAGAGGTATATTTACATACCCAACCGAAGTGATTTACAAAACTATACGTGGCATCAGTTCCCGTGGCTTGGAGTGAGAATTCTTCTCCTGCATTAGCATCTGCCCAAATCTCCCAATCTCCCAAAGCAGTTCTTACCACTTTTACCGTGATTTCGAAAGAACTCGACACAAACCCAGCTATTCCTTCAGCTATATCTATGGTTGTTCCATCTAAATCGTTTCTGACCAATCTTAAAGCATCATCTGAGCCACTCTCGCCGAACTGAAGAAAATAACCCTCAACAGAGGCTCCGCCAGTTCCTGTGTAATCAATAGTTGGCAAGCTAGACATCAAATATAGTCTGGACGTATTATTATCTGAGCCAGAGAAGCTCTGCTTTATATAAAACCTCCATTCAGTTTCTGCAGACGCGCTTTGACCAACTGATGTGGAGAGGTATGACATTCCTGCTGCCGCAGCATCTAGCTGGAGTTCGCCGCTAGAGTTGACTGTGAAATTCTCTGTATTTCCTTCCCATGTAGGGTTAGAAGTGGT
>DDEI01000099.1:1361-44149 GCA_002336675.1 Flavobacteriales bacterium UBA1958
AGATTACCGAGACAATAATTAAGCGGAGGTAGATGTTTACTTTTTTCAAATCACTGAACATTCTTAAGGGGTAAATATACTAGTTTTGTCTGCGTTATATCAATTATTTAAAGCATGAAGGTAGCATTAGTAGGAGCCACGGGGTTAGTGGGAACGATAGTATTAAAAGTTTTGGCTGAGCGTAGGTTTCCGTTGGATATCTTGGTACCTGTAGCATCTGAAAAAAGCGTGGGAAAATTAATCTGCTATAAAGGAAATGATTTTGCGGTAGTGGGAATGCAAACTGCTATAGACATGAAGTGTGATCTCGCTATTTTTGCTGCCGGTGGAGACACGAGCTTAAAATGGGCACCAAAATTTGCTGAGGCTGGAGCTACGGTAATAGATAATTCCTCTGCATGGAGAATGAACCCAAACCACAAATTAATCGTTCCAGAGATAAATGCTTCGGAATTAACTGCTGCCGATAAAATCATAGCCAACCCCAACTGCTCTACCATTCAACTAGTAATGGCTCTCAAACCTCTGCATGATAAGTATGGTGTAAAAAGAGCTGTAGTATCTACTTATCAATCCATTACTGGAACTGGGGTGAAAGCGGTGAACCAATTAAAAAACGAACGCGCTGGTAAGGAAACCGAAATGGCTTATCCTTATACAATTGATATGAACTGCCTCCCTCACTGTGATGTATTTTTAGACAACGGCTACACAAGAGAAGAAATGAAGTTGACCTTGGAGACCAAAAAGATTTTAGACCCTTCTATAAATGTTACTGCTACCGCAGTGAGAATTCCGGTGAAAGGAGGCCACTCGGAGTCGATTAATGTGGAGTTTCTTAAAGATTTTGATTTAGGAGAATTGAGAAAGATGCTTCACGAAACCGAAGGAATAACGGTTCAGGATAATACCGATACCAACACCTACCCAATGCCATTAATGGCCAATGGTAAGGACGATGTATTCGTAGGAAGAATCCGAAGAGATGCAAGCCAACCGAACACCTTAAACATGTGGGTAGTTTCAGACAACCTCAGAAAAGGCGCTGCTACTAATGCGGTTCAAATTGGAGAGTACTTAGTGAATACAGGCCTCGTCTAGAACTAGATGGCCCATTCTAAGATAAATTACTAACTTACCAAATGGTGTATATTTCACCTAAAACTACAAAATTACACTTCAAATGTACTTTTTGTGTACCAAAATTACTTTTATTTCAAGTTACCTTTGTCCCACATAAATAAAAAACCAAATGAAACAACTTATTTTATTTTTAATCCCACTTACATTAATTTTCTCTTCCTGCGGTGATTCAAGTAATTCTATGCTACCAACAAATGCTGACTCAAGGTCAGCTAAAAAAGAATCAAATGCGATTACGAAAAGTATGCCCAGTGTGATGGTGGTTCCTTCTGATGCCATGCTAAAAAGAATGGATTGTCTTAAAGAAATGAATAACCAAGGAGTAACTTCTTACTCAAGAGATTATGCAAAATCATTTATTCAAGATTCAGAATTAAAATTTGTGATAGCAGAAATTGAGTCTCAATTTTCTAACAAAGGTTTCTCGCTGGAAAACATGGAACAAACATTAAAAATGTTAAATACCAACAATGCTATGGACGAGATGGAAGGCATTGCAAGAGATTTGCGAGCAGAATTAATGAATACTGCCAAACCAGATTATGTGATCGAATTAGATTACGAATTAAAGCAAGACCCTAAGTCAAGAAACATAAACAAGACCTTAACATACATAGTGAAATGTATGGATGTTTATACGAATAAGTCCGTTGCATCCATCACAAGAGCAAATATTGGCAAAACTTCTGAAAATAACGATGTGCCGGGATTAGTCAAAGAAGATTTTTCAAACTCTATAGGCGAACTTTCAACTGGCATAACAAGCCATTTCAAGGATTTATTAGCAAACGGAATCGAAATTACGCTAAGATTAGCGGTGCTTAATTCATCTGCTGTAGCCCTAGATGATGACTGCGGTGATGAGGAAATTGGAGAGAGGGTTGTTACTTGGCTCAAAGAAAATACGGTTAATTCAACCTATAAGATGGCTAAGAATACTGAAACTGAAATGTTTTTTACGAATGTCAGAATTTTCACACAAGATGAATCAGGAAATTCTTATTCGGCATACGACTTTGCAAAAGACTTAAAGAAAGGATTAAAAAAAGGATGTGGACTTTCTATAAGTAATAAAACACAGAGTTTGGGGGATGCATTTATTCAAGTCAAATAATAAATAATATGAGAAAAATTAAATCAATTATAGCCTTATCACTAGGAATCGTTTTATTAAACGCATGTTCTTCTGGTGATTCCCAAGAACAGCCAAGCAATAGCTTAAAGAAAACAGAAAAAACGAGTGGAGCATTTGATGGAATTAAAAAAACAGAGAGCTCCAACACTCCAGACGCTAGTGAGACCCTTGACCTGAGTAACAAAATGACAATCAAACTGACCCCTTTTGTACCTCAATATGAAGGCATAGCAGAGTCAGGGGTCAAATTACTTAAAGATAGATTAAACGCTGCTATAACTAAAATAGGGTTTGGAGGAGAAGGGTCAAATCCTAGATTTATAGTAGGCCCAAGCATAAATGTTGTTTCTCAAAATGTAACCTCTACAGCTCCTACTAAATACGCAAATACCTACGAGATAAATTTTATGGTAGTTGACGTCATTAGTGAAACTGTTTTCAATAATTACACCTCCGAATTCAAAGGGGTGGGCGATTCTCCTGAGAAAGCATTCATAAGCGGAATTCGTAATGTCGACTTTAAGAATCAACAATTCATGGACTTCTTGTTAATGTCGGAGAAGAAAATAGTTGAATATTATGAAAATAATTGTGAAAGTCTTTTAAGCGCGGCAGACACAGAGGCTGGCATGAGAAACTTTGATAATGCTTTTGCGATATTGAAATCTGTTCCGGCTGAATCCAAAAAATGCTTTTCAGAAATACAACCAAAAAAATTAGAATACTTCCAGGCATCTTTGAATGTTGCATGCAATGAGTTATTACTGAAAATGAAGTCTGAGCTGGGTAAGTTTAACGATCCGAGTGCATCAGGATTTAATTCTGAAGCAATGAACTACTATTCCATGATTGATAGCAAATCAGAATGTTATGCTGAAGCTCAAACCGAATATAAAAAATACACCTCAAATCTTAAACCAGAAGCAAAAAGAGATTGGCAGCAGAAGATGAAAGAATACAATGATCAAATTGCGATGGTAAAAGCGGACAAAGAATTTGAAAGAGAGGGAGCACAACAAGCCTATGATTTTAAAGTTAAAATGTCGGAGATTGAAGCTAAGCGACATGTAGAAGGCAATCAAAAATTACTAGCGAAGTATAAACATGATGAATCACCATGGTTAATCCGCTTATTCTCCTCTGGCTCCAAGTTGTTTAAGGGAGAGATGAATACTGACTAATTTAAAATAACTACTCCAATGGAATTATCCAAAAATCTACAAGACCTTATTTCTGCCGCATTAGCAGACAATAAAATATCATCAAAAGAAAAAGAAATCTTAACTAAAAGAGCAGTCACAGAGGGTGTCGATAAAGATGAATTCGAACTTTACTTAGATAGCTTGGCATTCTCCAAAAAAGAGGATAAGACTTCAAGTTCTGAGGGGGTATTAAACAAGGTTATTTATCACAGAGAAGCAGGTGTTAAGATGAAAGAAGTTGAACGAGGTTTGGGTGATCTTCTTTCAGGTGGTAAAAAAGAATTTCAAGAAATACCAGTTAATGAATTAACCATAAGATTATGGCATGCGCTTGTTCCTCTGGTGACAATACTTATTGTATTAGCCAGTGTTTTTCTAATGCCAGAATCTGAAAATTTAGATGATGCGTTATCTAGATATGATTTTGAGATAGCCAGAGAGATAGCTGCAGATATGGGATGCAGAAACTATGGCAATTCATGGGATGGTGATTTAGTTTGTCCTAAAAGTATTGCATTAATTAAAATTATAATAAATGAAGCTAACTTTATGGCTGAAAATAACGAATTTGAAAAAGCTTTTTCTGTCATTGAAGAGATAAATGGCATAGAACTCTATACAGCACTGTTTGAGAAAGGAGATATAGGTAAGAGTCAAGATAATCAAAAAGATGAATTGTATCTCAGTGTTATATCCAAGGGAATATTACAGGATAAACTAACAAATAAAGAAGTAAATGTTTATCTCACAAAAGTAAAAAGCGAAAACGTTAAAAAAGAAATAAAAGGACTATTTAATTAAAACAATTATCAGAGGAAAAAATTAAAATATACTTATCTCTGATGACAGATGATGACAAGAAATATAAAGTTAAAGATCTATTAAAATAATCAAGTAATATTATAACACAAAAGAGTATTTAAATATTGTAATATGCAATTATCAGAAGAGTTAAAAACGTTAATAGATGCCTCATTGGCTGACGGTAAAATTTCAAGTAAAGAAAGACAAGTTTTAACCTCGAGAGCAGAAAGTGATGGGCTGAATAAAGATGAATTCGAGTTATATCTAGATAGTCTTGCTCACTCGACGAAAAAAGACGCTAAAGGAATGGTCGATAAATCAATGCCATTCTTTAAATGGCTTGTTGCCAAAAAAAGAAGAGTCGCAATCGCAGCATTTATACTTTTGGGGATCCTTCAAGTAATTTTTGAAATGATCTCAGGAGTTGCACAAAATTCAGAAAATGCACAAAAACTCGAGGAGAGAGGGTGTGCGAATCTCGAAGACTGCATCACAAAATACAAATTTGAAGAAGCCCGAAATTATTACGATGAAAAGTATAATTTCAATGAAGATAAATTGAGGAAAATTGTGAGTTCTGAGGTGAGTTACTATGTATCTCAAGGTGCGTTGGAAATGGCATTAAGATCTGTAAATGAATACGATTTTTTTCACGGGTTTGAACCCCAAGGCCGAAGTGATGAAAATACATATTACAATGAAGAAGTCAACTGGTACAACACCATGATTGAAAAAACCCTTGTTGATTTTGAAGAGGATAAAGTAAATTTAAAAAAACTCATTTATTCAATCAAACCATTGGCTAAAATTGGTAAAATCTTCAAAAAAAGTGAAAAAAATGAATACCAAGATAAATACACTTATGACAAAGACAATTCTAAAAAAGAAGAATTACTCAAGCGATATAGATTATAATATTGGTTTTTTTAAAGACCATGATGACAGATAATGATACAAAAGATGAAATAGAATGTTTGGATTTGGTAAAAAATTAGGAATATCATTTTCTTTAAAAAGATTAATAGGTATAACTGGCTTGAAAAGCTCCATCGCTCACAAAACAGGAATACCGCTCACCAAAGGGGGGGTGGAACGTAAAGTTGGTCGTGGGTTAATCAGAATGATCTTTGGTAAGATGTTTAAGTGGTAATAGGAAGGGATAGAGACCAATAATTAAGAGATGAAAAAGATTAAAATCAGCCTAATATGTGTTTTGATTTATGTGGGTCTTTTATATGCTCTAGTCTTCAGCGAAAGGAACGCCGAGGGGGCCTCTATACAGCATGTGTTTGATGCCTTTTGGTATTCGCTAGTAACACTTTCTACGGTGGGCTATGGAGATTACTACCCTGTAACTGTAATTGGAAAATTAGTCGGATTACTTTTTGTATTCAGCAGTTTAGGGGTGCTTGGATACTTGATCAGCCAGCTTACAGTTAAATTAACTCAATATATGGAAGATAAAAAAAACGGACTATTTGGGACTAAATTAGAAAACCACATTGTACTCATCGGATACAATAAGTTCTCGGATAATATTTTAAAACAAATAGTAACCACAGGAATAAAAGTAGCCATTGTTACCAATAATAAAGACGATGTTGATGCCATTTCGAAACTGTATGGCAGCGATAGTGTTTTTACCTTGTTGACAGAGTATAATAACTTTGATATCTTAGAGAAGGTTAATATTTCAAAGGCAGCTAAAGTCTTTATTAATTTTGATAATGATACGGAGATGTTAGTATACATACTCGATTTAAAAAATCATTTCGATAATTTACAAATAATTGTCTCTCTCAATAATACTAATTTTCAAAACACTTTTCAATCTGCGGGGGTTTTGTACGCAGTTTCTAGAGAAGAAATAGCGGCTAAGCTAGTGGCTAGTTACATCTTTGAGCCTGAGGTGGCCTCTTTTACAGAAGACTTAATGGCGTCTGCAGAAAAAGAGGATGATTTTGATATGATTGAACTTCGAGTGACCAGAGACAACCCTTATTTCGAAAAAAAGTATGAGTATGCTTTCTCCAATATTAGAAGTGATTACTCCAGTGTTTTGTTAGGGATATACAAGGATGGGAAACTGCATAAAAACCCAACGACTGAAATAGTAATCGCAGAAAATGATTACCTCGTGATGATGACCGATGGCGATCATTCAATGAAACTTAAAGCTGCCTTCGGTGTAGAAGAAGGGAGGTTTTAGAAACCCAGAGTTTTAAGTCATTGATTAAATCCCAATTACTGAACATGAAAGACTACGAGAAGTGCTGAGAGCCCTCTGCTCATAACCAAAAGCTAGGTGCTGAGGAACCACAAATGGAACGTTAGCATACATCTCACTAAAAAGCAAAAAATCAATTATGAAATTAATATACATTTTATTTTTTGTGTTCACTTTCTCATCACTATGCCATGGACAACAAATATCACTCGTAACAACTCTTGAAAGTTTTATTGAGGAGTCCTCAGGCTTGATTTATTTAGACGGAAAACTCATTACACATAATGATTCCGGAGGAAACCCCACTCTCTATGAGTTAGATGATGTTTCTGGAAATATTACCCGTTCTGTAGTAATCGAAAACGCTGCAAATACTGATTGGGAAGATCTTTGCCATGACGATACCTATATATATATCGCTGATTTCGGAAATAATAACGGAACAAGAAACGACCTCAAAATCTATCGTCTACCAATTTCAGATTATTTAACGACTCCTAACGATACTGTAATTGCCGATACGATCAATTTTTCTTACTTGGATCAAACCAATTTTACCCCAAGTACATTTTCTACAAATTTTGACGCAGAAGCGATAATTTCTTGTAATGACAGCCTCTTCATTTTCACTAAAAACTGGGGAAATAATTGGACTAACATCTACGCTTTACCGAAAACACCCGGGACCTACCAAATAGAAAAAATAGACAGTATAGACGTGCAAGGACTAATAACAGGCGGCTCATATGATGATACAGAAAATATCGTTTTACTCTCTGGCTATACCTTTGCGTATCCTTTTGTCATAGAGATAAACGGTTTTACTTCAAATGATTTTTCGGATGGAACAGTTAATCGTTATCCATTAGACACACCTTCTGGATCATCCATTCAGATCGAGGGTATAACTCACTTCCAAGCCAATGAATACTATCTTACCGCAGAAGCACACTTGAGTGGAAATCCATCTCTTTATAAACTGGAGCAATCAACGATAAATATTAATGCTCTCGATGTAAATAAAGCTTGTATTTACCCAAATCCAACTTCCAATTACATAGAATTGAAAGGAATTGATTTTTCGGTTGTAGAAATTTATGATGCCGCTGGAATATTAAGAAAAACCTCACATAGTCCATCAATTCAGATAGCAGATCTAACTAGAGGAGTCTATTTTTTAGTAGCCAAAGATTCTAAAGGAAAAATCATTTTTTCAAAAAAATTAATGATTCAATAATAAAACATATGCTAACACATAGTGATCTCTTCGTTTCTAATTTGCTTTAGAACGTATTCTATGCAATGGTAATCTTGGTCAAGGTTACGCCATATTTTCGGACAATGGGTTCAAAATTTACTACCAGAAAAATATAGCTTCGTAAATATTTTTGGAATTTGTAAGTCTTTGTCAGCATTATTTGCCCTCCCGAATATAGACGAGATAATTCTTTTAAAAATAGAATTTAATTTTACCTTTTACTATTTTAAAATAAACATGAAATGAAAGCACATAGAGCAAGTTTAATAAATGCAATTACTTTGATAATATTATCCTCATGGGGGTACTTTTCATCAGACACTCCCTCTGTTACGGCTCTAATTCCGACAGTGATAGGAATAATATTATTGATTCTTAATAAAGGCGTGAAGAAAGAAAATAAAATTATAGCTCACATTGCTGTATCACTTACAATGATTATCTTAATTGGTCTAATTAAACCCGTTTTTGGGGCTATGAATAGAGGCGACAATGCTGCTTTTATCCGTGTTGGAATAATGATATTAAGTACAATAAGCGCCATGGTGTTTTTTGTGAAGAGCTTTATAAATGCTCGAAAAAATAGAGAATCCATTAAGTCCGATTGAATACGAAATAAATAGACAGACCACTCTATATGGCAAATAGAGTTTCCAATCAAGTGTTTCATTGAAACGCCGGCAACTCTTTGATTTCGCTCAGTGCAAACTTAAAAGTTTATTGTTTTCTGCTAAACTATTTGCCATATACTAAACGTTGGACGAAATTAAAAACATCAAGGGAAGGCTAATTTACTACCGGACGTGTTTTAGAGTGTGACTTTATAAAATAATGAAGAATGACTCGCCTTAGCGTCGATCAACTTACTCCATCACCTGCGGCTGAATCATACTTGCCATCTGGCCGAAGGAATGACAGCTTTCCTTCTGTATTTTCTGCCATGAGAATCATTCCCTGACTTTCTATACCTTTGATCTTTCGAGAAGCTAAGTTTAAAAGAACAGTGACTTTTTTTCCTATTACTTCCTCTGGACTAAAGCTCTCAGCTATTCCGCTTACTACAGTTCTTTTATCTATTCCTGTGTCTATTAAAAGCTTCAGTAATCTATCTGCTTTTTTTACTTTTTCAGCTTCTAAAATCGTTCCTACTCTGATGTCTACTTTCATAAAATCATCGAAAGCTATTTCTTCCTTTTGAGCGTTACGCTCTAATGGTTTTGATTTAGCTGAGGTATTATCTGCTTTACTCGCTTCCAATTTTTCTACTTGTTTTTGTATAGTCTCGTCTTCTACTTTTTCAAATAAAATATCCATTTTCTTTATGGTGCTTCCTTTGGCTACTTTCTCTTGAGAGAATACCCACTCCTTATTATCAACTCCCATAGCCTGTGCTATCTGCGCGGCTTTATTCGGTAAAAAGGGAGCTAATGCCACAGTTATATTGGCCGCTATCTGAAGATGAGCGAGCATTATAGACTTCACTCTTTCGGGATCTGTTTTCTGCAGTTTCCAGGGTTCTAACGCCTGCAACTGTCTGTTTCCTATTCTAGCCATATTCATAGCTGCGGAAAGCGCCTCTCTAAACCTGTACTTTACTAGAGAGGCTGATACTTGCTGCGCAGATGCCAATGCTTCGTCTAGTGCTTTTGTATCTTCGAGATGCAACGCTACTTCTGGCACTATACCATTATAGTACTTTAGTGTTAACACGATTACTCTATTTAGGTAATTCCCTAAAATATCGGCCAGCTCGTTATTTATTCTGTCTTTATAGTCTGTCCATGTGAACTCACTATCCTTAGCCTCAGGCATAATAGAGGTAAGCACATACTTTAATTCATCTTGTTTTCCTGGAAAATCTTCTAAATACTCATGTAGCCAAACCGCCCAATTTCTAGAAGTAGAAATCTTATCGCCTTCTAAGTTCATGAACTCGTTGGCAGGAACATTTACTGGGAGATTAAACCCTCCGTGCTCTTTAAGCAGTATCGGGAAGATAATGCAGTGAAATACTATGTTATCCTTACCTATAAAATGCACTATCTCAGAGTTTTCTCCTTTCCAATAGTCTTCCCAGTTCTTTCCGTTTTTTTCTGCCCAGACTTTAGTAGCGGTAATATATCCTATGGGAGCATCTAACCAAACGTAGAGCACTTTCCCATCGGCTCCTTCAACTGGTACTTTCACTCCCCAATTTAGGTCTCTAGTCATGGCTCGAGGCATTAAACCGCCATCTATCCAGCTTTTGCACTGACCAATCACATGGTTTTTCCATTCTTTTACGTCATGGTGCATCTTCCCTTCATACTCTCCTTTTTCTATGTATTCTTTCAGCCATTCTTCATGCTGATTCATAGGTAAGTACCAGTGTGAAGTTTCTTTCATTACCGGCGTTTCTCCTGAAATAGTAGATCTCGGATTTATTAATTCAGATGGGGATAATGTACTCCCGCATTTTTCACACTGATCCCCATATGCATCAGGGTTAGCACACTTAGGACACTCTCCTGAGATATATCTATCTGCTAAGAATTGGTCGTTTTTCTCATCATAATATTGCTCTGATGTTTTCTTTTCAAAGGATCCCTTTTCTTCTAGAACTTTAAAGAAGTCCTGCGCTGTTTGGTGGTGCTCTGGAACAGATGTTCTATGAAACATATCAAATGAAATTCCAAATTCCTCGAACGACTTGGAGATAATTCCATTGTATTTATTGACTATTTCCTTAGGCGTAATGTCTTCTTTTTTCGCTCTTAATGTAATAGCCGCACCATGCTCATCTGAACCACAGATAAAAGCTACATCCTCGCCATTCATTCTTAAGAACCTAGCATAAATGTCTGCTGGAAGGTATGCTCCAGCTAGATGACCTATGTGCAGCGGTCCATTGGCATAAGGAAGTGCTGAAGTTATTAAGTGTTTTTTCTTAGTGTTTTCCACGGTAAGCGATTTTCAAAGGTCAAAGATACTTGCTTTTATTGGAGCATTGCAACGCTCAATAGAGAATCACTTTAAAATAACGAACAAAGGGAACCGATTCCCTTTGACATTCTAATAACACGTTTGACAAAAGAGCTTTAAAGAAATTGCAGTCAAAAATTAGTGATTCGTTTCAATCACATTATTTGCTGCTTTAATGTACTTTTGTCTTTAGATAAAAAACTCGCTCGACAATGGCAACAGACAAGATCCTAGTTCCAACTGACTTTACTCATGTCAGTGATATCGCTATCGAACATGCAAAAGCGGTAGCGCTCGCAACAAAATCAAAGGTTTATGTGATTCATGTAGTGGAACATAAAAAGAACTTAAATGAAGCAAGGCTGAAATTAAATGCTCTAAAAGAGCGTGTTAAAAAGACTTTGGATCTAGATATAGAAGTAGTAGGGAGAATAGGAAATATCTATGAAGATATAGATAGTGCGGCTGTAGAGATGGACGCTTCTCTCATTATTATGGGGACTCATGGTATGCAGGGAATGCAATTTATTACTGGGAGTCGAGCGCTAAAAATAGTTACTAGCTCAAGTGTCCCTTTTATTATAACTCAAGAAAAAGGTGTAGGGCCAAATGCATATGACGATATTATAGTTCCCTTAGATCTTCATAAAGAGACAAAACAAAAATTAAAATTAGCCGCTACAATGGCGCACTATTTTAAATCTAAAGTGCACCTGATTTCTCCAGGAGAGAAGGATGAATATCTTAGAAACCAATTAGACAGAAACATCAAGTTCGCTAATAATTTCTTCAAGGAAGAGGGTATCGAGTGCACTACTAAAATCACACAATCTGCTAGTTCTACTTCAGCTTTTGTGAAAGATGTAGTAAAGCATTCGGCTGTTGTTTCTGGGGATTTAATAGCTATTATGAATATACCTGATAATGGGTTATTCGGGATCTTCGGAACTAATTATGCTCAGCAGATGATAGAGAATTCTTCACAGATTCCCGTGATGGTTCTTAACCCAGTAGAAACTCACATTTTAACTTACAGTTCTTTTGGAGGGTACATTCCAAGCTAAAGTTTCGCTGAACAAGCATAGGAATTTCTCTAATCTCAAGTAAGAGTGATTTGAATTTTTTACGCATATACTTTTCCATCGGATCTACCGAATTAATCTGCGTATCCATCTGAAAATAGATAGAGAATAGCATTAGACTCAAGCTTAAAATTAATGCCCGTTAACTAAAGCCAAAGTTTTCATTTTATTCATCTTTAGCCAGCTATGTGCTGCCAAATATAAAGGCACGATAACGATTAAAGTTAAATTTCTACTTCATTCATAATAAACTAGTTAAATAATCGAATTTCTGCTCTGTGAGGAGAGGGAGAGCTACAAGGTTCCCCTAAGCCCTTGTTCTCTTTCAATAGCCTCAAAAAGAGCTTTAAAATTTCCTTTCCCAAAGGACTGCGCTCCTTTTCTTTGAATAATTTCAAAGAACATCGTCGGTCTATCTAAAATTGGCTTAGTGAAAATTTGAAGAAGGTAGCCTTCTTCATCTCTGTCTATTAATATTCCCAGCTCTTTTAGTGGTTCTAAATCTTCATCTATCTCACCTACTCGGTCTAAAACTGTATCATAGTAAATTGCTGGAATAATTAAGAACTCCACTCCTCTGGATTTCAACGCCTTTACTGTCTCTATAATGTTATCTGTCGATAGCGCTATATGCTGAACTCCTGCTCCGTTATAGAAGTCTATATATTCTTCTATTTGTGATTTTTTTCTTCCTTCTGCTGGCTCATTTATAGGGAATTTAATTCGCCCGTTTCCATTACTCATTACCTTACTCATGAGAGCGGTGTACTCTGTGGAAATGTCTTTATCATCAAATGAAACTAACTGCGCAAAGCCCATCACCTTGGCGTAAAACTCACACCACTTATCCATTTCATTCCAACCCACATTTCCTACTATGTGATCTACAAATTTTAACCCTAGACTGGCTGGCTTATAGGCAGGGTTCCACTCAATATACCCAGGCAAAAACACCCCTGAATAGTTTTTTCTTTCTATAAAGTAATGCAGTGTTTCCCCGTATGTGTGAATTCCAGAGCGCTTTACTACTCCATGAGCATCATTAATTTCTTCAGGCTCTAAGCAAGATTTGCCTCCTCTGCTGGTAGTCTCTTTCCAAGATTTGGCAGCATCATCAACCCATATGGCTAGTACTTTTACTCCATCTCCATGGTTCTTTATGTGCTCGTTAATAACGCTATCGCTATTTAGAGGGCTAGTAAGTACAATAGTTATTTTTTCTTGACGCAACACGTAGCTAGCTCTATCTGTCATTCCTGTTTCCAAACCGGCATACGCTAAGGGCTGAAACCCAAAAGCTGTTTGATAATAGTGAGCTGCTTGCTTAGCATTACCCACATATATCTCGATATAATCAGTTCCTAAAAGAGGTAAAAAATCTTCTGCTTGAAGAACTATTTTTTCTAATTCCAAAGATGTATCGTCTTTTTTCATTTTATCTAATTAGGTTAATTACACCCAGGAAGTGACATAGTTGCCATCATCTATACTCATAGCCTCAGCTGTTAATTTCAGAGGTTTGAATGTATCTACCATTACTGCCAATTCCTTAGTTTCTTTTTGTCCTATACTTTTCTCCATAGTTCCGGGGTGCGGGCCATGGGGAATACCTCCTGGATGAAGGGACATAAACCCTTTCTCTACATGCTTTCTACTCATAAAGTCGCCATCGACATAATAAAGCACCTCATCCGAATCTATATTACTATGGTTGTATGGAGCGGGAACTGCTTGTGGATGGTAATCGTATAACCTCGGGCAAAAAGAACAGATCACAAAGTTATGCGCCTCAAAAGTCTGGTGAACCGGGGGTGGCTGATGAACCCTTCCTGTTATGGGTTCAAAATCGTGGATTGAGAAGGCATAAGGATAGTTATAGCCATCCCAACCAACAACATCAAAAGGATGGCTTCCATAGACCACGCTGTGAAGCATCCCTTGTTTTTTTATTTTAATAGTGAACTCCCCTTTTTCATCATGGGTTTCTAGTTCTTCTGGAGTTTTAATATCTCGCTCGCAGAAAGGCGAATGTTCTAATAGCTGCCCAAATTCATTTCGATATCTCTTGGGTGTAACAACAGGACTAAACGAATCTACTATGAATAACCTATTCTTTTCTGTATCAAATCTAATCTGGTAAATTATTCCTCTCGGAACAACTAAATAGTCTCCAGGTCCGAATGAAATGTTACCTAAAAGCGTTCTAAGCTTGCCGGTTCCTTCATGGATAAAAATAACTTCGTCTGCATCTGCATTTTTATAGAAGTAATCCTCATTTCCTTTTAATGGTGCCGCCACTGAAATATGAAGGTCATTATTAAACATCATTACTTTTCTGCTTTCTAGATAATCATTTTCAGGATTGACCTGAAATCCTTTTAACATTCTAGGTGTAATATGCTTATCTACGGCCGCTATTGGCTGAACTGAAACTGCTTTTCTTACAGATTTTATCTGCGTAGGACGGTGTGTATGGTATAAAAGAGATGACATCCCATGAAAGCCTTCTGTGCCGAACAGCTGCTCATAGTAAAATTCATCTTTCCCGCTTTTGAATATTGTATGTCTTTTAGACGGTATCTCGCCTAACTTTTGATAAAATGGCATTATAAAACAAGTTTAATTCAAAGGTAACGGATTGGTGTGAGGTTTTATCTGATTCTTACTCTAGCTCTCTTTTTAATCTTGACTTATTTAATTCAGAAGACTATCTAAGAATGAGTTTCGTGCCTGGCTTTAATTCGGACCCAACTGTAACTCCATTCTTTTTATATAACCTCTTTAATTTTATGCCAAACCTTTGAGAAATACTTCTCATGGACTCTTCGGCTTGAACAATATATTCAGCTTGATTAGATCTAGACCTCTTAGGCTGAAGATAAATCAATTCTCCTTCAATCAAAGTAGTGTTTTTAGGTAAGTCATTGTACTTTCTTAGAGTCCAAACTGGTAAGTCCAATTCAGTAGCAATTTTCTCTGCCGTATCACCTGCCTTTGCTAAGGTAAATTTTATTCTGTTCTCACTTACATCTACTTTTCTCGAGGTCGAAAGGAAAATACTGGAAGGAATTGTTTTGTCATTTTTACTGTGAGGTTTAGCTTTAATTTCTTCTACTTGTACCTCTGAAGACTCCTTTTCATGCTTGTGTAAATCGTTTTTCTCTATTATTTCTACTTGTCTCTCTGAAGACTCCTTGTCATACTTGTGTAAATCGTTTTTCTCTATTATGCCTATTAGAAGTTTAGCATACGCAGGATTAGTGGCGTAACCACATTTTTTTAATCCCTTAGCCCATCCCTGATAATTTTTAATATCTAATTCGAAAAGCGAAGCATATCTTTTTCTTTTTAAAAATTGGCTGTGATCATCAAATGACTCGCTCGCATTCTTGTACTTCCTGAAGCATTCTCCTTTTTCATCATCATCATAATACACTCGCTCTCCTCTCCAGTCATGACATTTAATACCGAAATGGTTATTTGATGCCTTCGCTAAATCAGAGTTTCCATCTCCACTTTCCAGAATAGCTTGAGCTAAAGTTATACTGGCTGGGATATTGAATTCCTGCATATTTTGGATAGCAACATCTTTCCACTTCTGAATGTAATCAGATCTAGTTATTCTCTCGCTCCCAAAAGATTGAAACGAAATAAATAGAACCCCAATAACAACAAAAACAGCTGGTTTTTTTAAAAAAAAATTATTCATGAAAGACTGCTATGATTTATAAAACAACTAGGTAAATTTAGAGACTACCACAGGAAATAAGAGCTCTTAGAACGGTAGTTTTAAACAAGACATTGTAAACAGCGCCCTTGTAGATTTTAGTTGTTAATGGTTTTTATTACATCTCCATTTCTATTGAAGAACTTCCATGTGCCTCTTTTTTTTCCATTACTGAAATATCCAGATATAAAAAGATAGTAATATCCTCCTTCTAGCTTGTAAACATTAGATAAGCCCTCTTCTTTCCCGGCTTCATTATAATTTCTAATGCTCTGCAACTGCCCTGAAGGGAAAAACGCTTTCCAAACTCCATAACGCTGACCACAATTATACCGACCAGATTGTTTTGTTTCCTTATTGGGATAGTATACAGTTTCTGACCTTAATGTTTTCCCATCCTTCTCATAATGAGCAACTCTGGATGTGTCTCCGACTTCAAAAAACTCAACCACTCTTACTAAATGAGTCGAATCATTTTTAAACTCGATAACTTTTTTTACAGAACCATTTGGGTGTATATCAGCTATAAACTCCCCTTCCTTGTGTCCACATGAGGTGAAACAAAAAAGAACAACTAGACTAAAAACCGATAAAAATAATTTCATTATTTTTCTCTTAAAATAGTGTAATTTACAAGAGCGGCTAAAGAATCTCTAGAAGGGGATGGGCTGAAATTTTCTAATAATTTCAATGCTAACTCAGCATACTCATCCATTTTATCAGCAGCATACTCGATTCCTCCACTGTTTCTTACATATTCCATCACCTCTTTAACCCTATTTTTATTGTCGTTGTGCTTGCGCACTGAGTTTACTAACCACTTTCTTTTACTTCTCTCTGCATGATTCAAGGCATAAATCAGAGGAAGCGTCATTTTCCGTTCCTTTATATCTATTCCAGTCGGCTTACCCGTTTTATTCATCAGCTGATAATCGAATAAATCATCTTTTATTTGAAAAGCCATGCCCACCAATTCACCAAAGGTGTGCATTTCGTTTTGCTTTTCCAAATCTACATTAACCGAGGCTGAACCAGCCGCGCAGCATGCAGCAATCAAAGATGCTGTCTTTTGCTTAATAATTTTAAAATACTGCTCTTCGTCGATATCTAACTTCCTAGCTTTTTCCATTTGCAGAAGCTCTCCTTCACTCATCTCCTGGACCGCTTTAGAAACTATACCTAAGAGTTTAAACTGGCCTTTTTCAACGGAAAGTAAAAGACCTCTACTTAAAAGATAATCCCCAACTAGAACTGCTATTTTGTTTTTCCAGAGTGCGTTTAAACTAAAAAATCCTCTTCGATGACTTGCGTCATCTACCACATCATCATGAACTAAAGTAGCCGTATGAAGAAGTTCTATTAAACTGGCAGCCGTATACGTATCATCATTTATTTCTCCGTTAAGCTTGGCGCAAAGAAAGACGAACATAGGTCTCATTTGTTTCCCCTTGCGTTTAATAATATAATGCGTAATCTTATCTAAAAGAGGAACCTCACTTTTCAATGAGTTCTTAAAATGAGCCTCAAAGATTTTGAGCTCATTCGAAATAGGTGCTTTTATGTCAGCTACTGACTGCATTTGAGAGGACAAATGTAACTACTAGCAAATGATAATCGCTCTGAATAAAATGTCATTTTTATATTTATTTTATATTTCCATATTCCGAGCACTACTGTACTAAAAAGGAATCGCACTTTATCACTAGTTAAACGTTCGCTATTATTACTTTTGAGACTTCTAAATTTATAGCATTAGAAATATGAATCCTTGGAATGGAGAATCTTTAGAATTTCTAGACGGGCAATTAATCCTAATAGACAAACCTTATGGATGGACATCATTTGATGTAGTTAAAAAAATCCGATATAATATTTGTCAAAAACTTCAAATCAAGAAGATAAAAGTAGGTCATGCAGGAACTTTAGACCCATTAGCGACAGGTCTGCTCATTATAGCTACAGGAAGATTCACTAAAAAGGTAGATGAATTAATGGGGTTAGAAAAGGAATACAGCGGGACTATAAAACTAGGGTCTACTACACCTAGTTATGATTTGGAAACTGAAGTGGATCAGGAATTCAGAATAGACGATTTAACACCAGACAAAATTTTGTTGGCCGCAAAAACTCTAACCGGTGAATTGGACCAGATCCCTCCTATTTTTAGCGCCAAGAAAGTGGACGGAAAAAGAGCTTACAAGATGGCTAGAACTGGGAAAGAGGTCGAATTAAAGGCGAGGAAAGTTCAAGTAAAAACGTTTGACACTAAAAGCTCCAAAATTCCAGATATAGAGTTCAATATCACCTGTAGTAAAGGAACTTATATTCGTTCTTTAGCCAGAGACTTGGGGTTGGAACTTGATAATGGCGGGCACCTTACCGTTTTAAGAAGGGAGTCTATCGGTCATTTTACTGTGTGTTCTGCTCTCACTCCTGATTCGTTCATAGACACGTTGAGTGCTCTATAGAGGATATATAATTAGGCTATCCACCTTATTTTTTCTACTTTTGCAGCCCTTAAAAATTTTCACAAAAAAGTTCTTTATCAAGCATGAAATTATCTCAGTTTAAATTAGAAGTTCCAGAAAAATTAATAGCTCAGTATCCAACGGAAAACCGTGACGAATCTAGGTTAATGGTTGTACACAAGGATTCTGGAAAAATAGAGCATAAGCACTTTCATCAGCTTATAGACTATTTCGAAGATGGAGACATGATGGTGCTAAATAACACAAAAGTATTCCCAGCTCGCATGTATGGAAACAAAGAAAAGACAGGAGCAGTGATAGAAGTTTTTCTATTAAGAGAACTAAATAGAGAAAGTTTATTATGGGACGTTTTAGTTGATCCAGCTAGAAAGATTAGAATTGGAAATAAGCTTTATTTCGGAGAAAACGACGAGCTAGTAGCTGAGGTTATAGATAACACGACTTCTAGAGGTAGAACTTTAAGATTTCTTTTTGATGGAACACATGAAGAGTTTAAAGCTACTATAGCTTTATTAGGAGAAACACCTCTTCCTAAATACATAGACAGACCTGTAGAGCCCGAAGATGAAAAGAGATTTCAAACGATTTATGGTTCACAGGAAGGTGCTGTAGTAGCTCCTACTTCTGGATTACACTTCAGTAAGCAATTAATGAAGCGTTTAGAGATAAAAGGAATTGACTTCTCTGAACTTACCATGCACATAGGTCTCGGAACATCTAGAGCGGTAGAGGTAGAAGACCTTACTAAGCACAAAATGGATAGCGAACAATTAGAGATTCCTCTAATAACTGCTGAAAGAGTAAATGCTGTAATGGAAAAAAAGAAAAGAGTATGTGCTATAGGAGCCACTACTATGAGGTCTTTAGAAACTAGCGTGAGTACTTATAACCAGCTTAAACCTTATTCAGGGTGGTCTAATAAATTTATATTCCCTCCTTACGATTTCAAAATAGCTGATAGCCTAGTGACTAACCTTCATACTGAACAAAGTCCGCTAATGATGCTTGCAGCAGCGTTTGCTGGTTATGACTTAACTATGGAAGCCTACCAAGAAGCGATAAAAGAAGAATACAGATTCTTTGCTTATGGAGACGCTATGTTAGTAATTTAAATAAAAAATGTTTTCAAAAAAAAGGCGACCCCTGGTGGTCGCCTTTTTTATTACTCTATATTTTCAGGTTATTACTTTACTCTTTTGATACTACAACCTGAATTCCTCGTAGAATTAGGGTTAATTTTTTTTCCTCCAGCTAAGTTAGAAATCGCATTACTCAACCAAGGCTGCTTTACTTCGGCGGAAGAATCCACATTATCATCTATAGCTCCTTTATAAACCAGCTGCATTTTATTATTGAACATATAAATATGAGGTGTCGTTCTAGCTCCGAAAGCGTCTGCTAAAGCAGACTTTTCATCTACAACATAGTAGCTGCTATATCCTTCTTGTTTCGCATGGGTTTTCATATTATCTAGGCTGTCATCGCCACCTCGTTTAGCTTCATTAGAGTTAACTAGTACCATGCCTATCCCTAGCTTCTGACACTGGTCATACAGCTCATTATATCTCCCTTCCCAACCTTCTCCTCTCCCTCCAACTACAAATGGACAAGTGTTACAAGAGAATACCACTAATAATCCATTTTCCTGCTGAATGTCATCTAAAGAAAGTGTTTCTCCTGATACGTCCATCATTTTATGATCAGCCATAGGCGCGTTTTCCCCAATTTCTAAAACTGGATTTATATCTATCGAAAATGCCGAAAAAGTCAATAACGATAAGGCGAACAATACTATTTTCATATTTAAATAAATTTGAAAGACTAACTTGTCTCTGTGATTTGCAAGGCAAATATGCGAACTCTTTAGAAAATACTGTCCCAAAACAATAAAACCATGCATAATAGCTCTGCCTGGAGCAAAAGGAATGGGCAGTTTTTCTCTAGATTCGCGGAACCATGAAATTCGGGAAACTAGAAGACCTTTCAGGAATAGAGTTTATCCTCCCTCCTGACCATCCGCAGACTTTAAGCAACCTAGCGTTGCAGCGACTAGAAAAGAAAAAAATATACATGGGAGGAACTATGTGGAACATTCCGAAGTGGAAAGGGAAAATTTTTCCAGCCAAGACGAAAGCTGACCAAATGGGGGTAGAATACTGCAAACAATTCAATACCATTGAGCTAAACGCGACTCATTATAAAATTCATGGTCCCGATATAATTTCCAAATGGAAGAATTTCAGCAATGAAGAGTTTCTATTTTGCCCGAAGTTTCCCAACCTCATTACTCACTATAGACGATTTCTTAATTCAGAAGGATTAACGGATGAGTTTCTCTTCGCTATTTCTCACTTTGAAAAAAAACTAGGCCCTAGCTTTATTCAGCTGCGCCCAGATTATTCGCCTAAATATGCCGATCGATTAGTAGACTATTTAAAAACAATCCCTGAAGATTTTAGCCTAGCCATCGAATTTAGGCATCCTGAGTGGTTTACTGGAAATAGTGAAGCTGAAAAAGTTTGGACTCTTCTGGAAGAAAGAAATATTTCAGCTATAATCTCGGCTACTGCAGGAAGAAGAGATGCGCTTCACATGAGAATAACCTCTGATACTCTAATCCTAAGATTTGGAGGGTATGACCTAGACCCATCAGATGAAATTAGACTTACTCAATGGGCTGATCGAATCAAACACTGGATGCAAAACGGACTTAACCACGTTCACATTTGGATGCATCAATTTAATAGCATTACAACTCCAGAAACATGCATTTTATTTGGTGAAATGCTTGAAGAAAAAACAGGAATACCGGTAAAAGTGCCCTCTATGATTAAAGAGCAGAGAAGCTTGTTCTAAAAGAATATAGAAAAAAGCACCATTCAAAAAAATGAATGGTGCTTTTAAACTAAAAATATTCTTGCGCGTTAGCCTTGTTTTCCATGACAAGACTTAAACTTCTTACCAGACCCACACGGACAAGGTTCATTTCGTCCCACTTTAGCCTCTACTCTAATCGGCTGAGCTTTTGGCCTAGCAGTAGCTGCATTTGGATTTCCTCCTGACCTAGCTGCTGTAGCCCTTTCAGAGGAATTCATAACGTTTGATTTTTGAGCTACCCCCTTGGATGATGCCATTTTTCTAGCTCTGTCTGCACCCTGAACTTGATTCTCATTGATAGGTAAAGAACATTTCATTAAAAATGAAGAAACTTCTTCGTTTACCTCGCTGATCATCTTCTTAAACAACTCATAAGATTCGAACTTGTATATGAGTAATGGATCTTTCTGCTCATGAGATGCGAACTGAACATTCTGACGTAAGTCATCCATATTTCTTAAATGCTCCTTCCATTTATTATCTATTACCGAGAGAGTAACCCCTTTTTCTAAGTCTTCTACTAATGTCTTAGCTTTAGACTCATGGGCTTTTTCTATGTTGGCTACTATATTTAGCTGCTTTCTACCATCAGAGAAGGGTACTGCCATGTTCGTATAGCTATTGCTATCATCCTCAAAAACTCTAGCAATCACAGGGAATGCCTGGTCTGCCATAGACTGAGCTCTCTTTTCGTAATTCGCATTCGCATTTACATATAACTGTCCCGTTAACTCCTCTGGTTTCTTAGAATCAAATTCATCTTGTGAAAACGGAGTGTCGATAGAAAGTCTAGCTAACGTAGCTAATTTAAAATTCTCAAAATCTTTAGTTGGAGAATACGCAGAAACGACTTCCTGAGCCATGTCGTAAAACATATTAGCTAAATCAAGCTTTAATCTCTCACCATCTAATCCGTTTCTTCTTCTTTTATAGATTACCTCTCTCTGAGCATTCATTACATCATCATACTCAAGAAGACGCTTTCTTACTCCGAAGTTATTTTCTTCTACCTTCTTCTGCGCTCTTTCTATACTTTTAGTAATCATTCCATGCTGGATAACCTCGCCTTCTTTAAAGCCCATTCTATCCATCACCTTAGCTGTCCTGTCAGAGCCGAAAAGTCTCATCAAGTCATCCTCTAAAGACACGAAAAACTGGGAAGAACCCGGATCTCCCTGTCTACCAGCTCTACCCCTTAACTGTCTATCTACTCTTCTAGAGTCGTGTCTTTCAGTACCTACAATAGCTAAACCCCCTGCAGCTTTCACTTTAGCGCTTAACTTGATGTCTGTTCCCCTACCGGCCATATTCGTGGCTATTGTAATTTGTCCTTCATTTCCAGCCTCAGCCACTATCTCTGCCTCACGTTGATGCATTTTAGCATTCAGTACATTGTGCTTGATGTCTCTCATATCCAGCATCTTCCCCAGTAGCTCAGACACCTCCACGTTAGTCGTACCCACGAGCACTGGTCTTCCTTGTTCTTTTAGCTTTACTATTTCGTCTATTACAGCGTTGTACTTTTCTCTTTTCGTTCTGAAAAGCAAATCATCCCTATCATCTCTAGTAATGGGTCTGTTTGTAGGAATTATAACTACATCTAACTTGTATATATCCCATAACTCCCCCGCTTCAGTTTCTGCTGTCCCTGTCATACCAGAAAGTTTATGGTACATTCTAAAAAAGTTTTGAAGAGTAACCGTAGCGTATGTCTGTGTAACAGCCTCCACCTTTACATTTTCCTTAGATTCTATAGCTTGGTGCAATCCATCAGAGTAACGTCTACCTTCCATGATACGTCCCGTTTGCTCATCTACAATTTTCACCTTATTGTCCATGACCACATACTCTATATCTTTTTCGAATAAGGTATATGCCTTTAACAGTTGGTTGATTGTATGAACTCTCTGAGATTTTATACCGAAGTCATTCATCAGCTCCTGCTTCTTAGCTAACTTCTCCTCATCACTCCCCTTACTATTTTCTATATCTGCCATATCAGACCCTACGTCAGGCATGATAAAGAAATTATCATCATCTAGATCTTTACCTATTATTTCTAATCCTTTAGGCTGAAGCTCTATAGCATTTGTTTTTTCATCTATCATAAATAATAGCTCTGCATCTACTAGGTGCATTTCACGGCTATTATCCTGCATGTAAAACCCTTCTGTTTTTAAAAGCTGAGCTCTTACCCCCTCTTCACTTAAATACTTTATGAGCGCCTTATTCTTAGGCAATCCTCTGAATGCCCGTAATAATGACATCCCCCCTTCTTTGGCATCCTCCTTTGAAACCTCACCTTCCGCTATCCCATTTAATTTGATTTTAGCATCAGCTAAAAATTGCAATGCCAATTGCTTCTGGGCATTTACTATAGACTGAATTTTAGGTTTAAGCTCATCAAATTCATGCTCATCTCCTTTAGGAGTAGGACCAGAAATAATCAAAGGAGTTCTGGCCTCATCCACCAGAACAGAATCTACCTCATCTACGATAGCGTAATGGTGTTTTCTCTGAACTAAACTCTCTACCTCAGAAGCCATATTATCTCTGAGGTAATCAAAACCGAATTCATTATTCGTGCCATAAGTAATGTCTGCCTTGTAAGCATTTCTTCTTTCTTCAGAATTAGGTCTATGCTTGTCTATACAGTCTACAGTCAACCCATGGAATTCAAAAATAGGCCCCATCCACTCACTATCTCTTCGAGCTAGGTAATCATTCACCGTAACTAAGTGAACACCCCTACCTGCCAATGCATTTAAGAACATTGGAAGCGTGGCAACTAATGTCTTTCCCTCGCCAGTTTGCATCTCGGCTATCTTCCCCTGGTGCATAGCTACACCACCTATAAGCTGAACATCATAATGCACCATCTCCCATTTTATAACCGCGCCTGCAGCATTCCAAGCGGTTTTCCAATGAGCCTTATCTCCATGAATTTCTATCGCATCTCGCTCTGCAGCCAGATCTTTATCCATTTTTGAGGCAGTAACTCTTACCTCATCATTTATCATAAATCTTCTAGCAGTCTCTTTTATAGTAGCGAAAGCTTCAGGCAAAATCTCATTTAAAACCTCCTCTAACTTCTCGTCAGATGTTTCTGTGAGCTTATCTATTCGCTCAAAATAATCTTCCTTATCAGTGATAGATACGCCCTCTTTATCAGCCTTGGTTTTAATCTCCTTAATCTCATCTTCCTCTTCAGCTATATATTCCGCTATTCTTTGCTTTAACTCTTCCGCCTTCCCTCTTAGCTCATCATTAGTTAAGGCAGCATATGTAGCGAAGAACTCATTCGTCTTGTCCACTAGAGGATTCATTAATTTGATATCCTTTTCCGCCTTATCTCCAACGAACCTCTTTATTAATTTATTTATTGAACCTATCATTGTGTATTTTTCTCAGTGTTATTTCGGGAAACTAAAGCCCAAATTTTCGCATTGCAAAAATAATTCAAAACCTCCTGCATACATTTTAATACTCATCTTCAATGGCATAAATCATTCCAACGAATCTGCGTATGACATATTGGCCGCGTCAGGTAGAGCAATAGCATCCAAACACGAACTCTGTAAGTTCTTTTTTTAACACGTTTTCCATACTCCCTTATAACCCATTTATTATCAAATATTTGCAAGCCTAAACGACTCGTAAAAAAGAAATGAACAGAACAAACAACAGTTGTTTAAACCCCCTCCACCCTTAATAAAGGCAAACGTTT
Source organism: Flavobacteriales bacterium UBA1958 (assembly GCA_002336675.1). Classification (GTDB taxonomy): domain Bacteria; phylum Bacteroidota; class Bacteroidia; order Flavobacteriales_D; family Sanyastnellaceae; genus ASP10-05a. Next base: position 25,994 of record DDEI01000099.1, read on the forward strand.
CACCAACTAATCAAAGATACAGAAGGATGTGGAATGACTGTGCAAAACTATGTCCAATTGTGAATTATTTAGTTCGCTAAAAAAGAAATAAAAACTCAATATTTGTAAGGACTAGAATTAGCATAATTTCTACTTTAAAGAAATTCCTTTCTAAACATACCGATTGACTTCTCTAACCGAGGAGTCAAGGTCAACAAATAAAAGATTAGAACCCCAAACTAAGAGCCGATTGGTAATGCCCCTTCGACTCGAAAACATTCAGTAAGATGGCAGAAACAAATAGATTACCAGAACCAATTTTAGAGGACAATCCAAATAGATTTGTACTGTTCCCCATAATACATGACGATATTTGGGCTTTCTATAAAAAATCCGAAGCTAGCTTTTGGACTGCTGAAGAAATAGATTTAGAAGCAGACCAAGTAGATTGGGAAAAGAAATTAAACGATGATGAGCGTCATTTCATAAAACACGTTCTTGCTTTTTTCGCTGCTAGTGATGGTATCGTTAATGAAAACCTAGCAGAAAATTTCGTCGCTGAAGTTCAATATACTGAGGCTAAGTTCTTTTATGGTTTCCAGATAATGGTAGAAAACATTCATTCAGAGACTTATTCTTTATTAATAGACACCTACATCAAGGACACAGCCGAAAAGAATACCCTTTTTAATGCGATAGAAACATTAGATTGTGTAAAAAAGAAAGCGGATTGGGCATTGAGATGGATTGACAACGGTAACTTCGCTGAGAGGATAGTAGCTTTTGCTGCTGTAGAGGGAATCTTTTTCTCAGGTTCATTTTGTTCTATTTTCTGGTTAAAGAAAAGAGGCTTAATGCCAGGACTAACTTTCTCTAACGAATTAATCTCAAGAGACGAAGGTCTGCACTGTGATTTTGCTTGTTTACTTTATAATGATCATATTCAGAATAAACTAGACCCAGAAAACGTCAAAAAGATTATCGTAGACGCAGTAGACATAGAAAAGGACTTCGTAACGGATGCACTTCCAGTAAGATTGATAGGCATGAACTCTGACCTTATGACTCAATATATCGAGTTTGTAGCAGACAGACTATTAGTAGAGTTAGGATGTGAGAAAGTATATGATGCTACAAATCCTTTTGATTTCATGGAGATGATTTCTCTACAAGGAAAGACGAACTTCTTTGAGAAACGAGTAGGTGAATACGCTAAAGCTGGCGTAATGACTGGAAAGGAATCACAAACGTTCAGTCTAGACGAAGATTTTTAGTCCGACCCGCTGAACACCACGCATACCAAAACAAATTTAAAAACCACAGTAACCGTGAATTAAATGTTTATTTCATGTGAGAGAATTATTCTCTCTAAATTCACCCATTACTAACCTTATAACCACACAGGAGCAACACCATGTATGTATTAAAACGAGATGGCCGAAAAGAGACGGTACAATTTGATAAAATTACCGCTCGAGTTAAAAAATTATGTTACGGATTAAACGTAGCAGTTGACCCCTTAAAGGTGGCCATGAAGGTTATCGAGGGAGTTTATGATAGTGTAACCACATCTGAACTTGATAATTTAGCAGCAGAAATAGCCGCTACTAACACAACTACACATCCAGATTATGCACAGTTAGCTTCAAGAATAGCTGTAAGTAACTTGCATAAGAATACAAAGAAATCGTTTAGCCAAACGATGACTGATCTTTATGAATATAAAGATCCTAAAACTGGAGCAAATGCCTCTCTAGTAGCAGAAGATGTTTATCAAACTATTATGAATAATTCAGAGAGACTAGACTCTACAATTATTTATGACAGAGATTTCAACTATGATTACTTTGGATTCAAAACTTTAGAGAGATCTTATCTCTTAAGAACATTAGGGAAAGTGACTGAGAGGCCACAGCATATGCTAATGAGAGTTTCTATAGGAATTCACGGTGATGATTTAGAATCTGCGATAGAAACCTATAATATGATGAGCCAAGGATGGTTCACACATGCTACTCCTACATTATTTAATGCGGGGACTCCTAAACCTCAAATGTCTTCTTGTTTCTTACTTACGATGAAAGAAGATAGTATCGATGGGATTTATGATACGCTGACGCAATGTGCTAAAATCTCTCAGAGTGCAGGAGGAATTGGACTTTCTATACATGATATAAGAGCTAAAGGATCTTACATCAAAGGAACCAATGGGACTTCTAACGGAATAGTACCTATGCTGAAAGTATTTAATGACACCGCTAGATACGTAGACCAAGGTGGAGGTAAAAGAAAAGGTTCTTTCGCTATTTACGTCGAGCCATGGCATGCTGATATTATGGATTTCTTAGATCTTAAGAAAAACCACGGTAAAGAAGAGCAGAGAGCTCGAGATTTATTCTATGCATTATGGGTATGTGACTTATTTATGCAGAGAGTGGAAGATGGTGGAGACTGGACATTAATGTGTCCAAATGAATGTCCTGGCCTTTCTGATACCCACGGGAAAAAATTCGAAGCACTTTACACCAAGTATGAAAAAGAAGGGAAAGGAAGAGAAACGATAAAAGCCCAAGAACTCTGGTTTAAAATCTTAGAATCTCAGATAGAAACAGGGACGCCTTATATGCTTTATAAGGATGCTGCCAATGAGAAATCTAATCAGAAAAACTTAGGAACTATCAAAAGTTCTAATCTCTGCACTGAAATAATGGAATATACAGCTCCAGACGAAGTAGCCGTGTGTAACCTAGCAAGTATCGCAGTTCCTAAATTCGTAATAGATGGTGAGTTTGACCACAACGAGCTTTACAAAGTAACTTATAGAGTAACTAAGAACTTAAACAAAGTAATAGATAGAAACTATTACCCAGTAAAAGAAGCTGAGAACTCTAACATGCGTCACCGTCCAGTTGGAATAGGTATTCAAGGATTAGCAGATGCATTTATTAAAATGCGTTACCCTTTCGATTCTCCTGAGGCTAGAGTCATGAATAAAGAAATCTTCGAAACGATATACTTCGCAGCTTGTACAGCTTCTAAGGATTTAGCTATAGAGGAAGGGGCGTATGAATCCTTCAAAGGCTCACCAGCTTCTAAAGGGAAGCTTCAGCCAGATTTATGGGGAATCACTCCTTCTGACAGATGGGACTGGAAAGCGCTTAAAGCTGAGATAGTTGAAAAAGGAATGAGAAACTCTCTTCTAGTAGCGCCTATGCCTACTGCATCTACTGCTCAAATTTTAGGAAATAACGAGTGCTTCGAGCCTTACACTTCTAACATTTATACGAGAAGAGTACTTTCTGGTGAATACATCATCGTGAATAAGCATTTATTAAGAGACTTGAACGCATTAGGACTTTGGAATGATGAGATGAAGAATAAACTCATCGCGGCTAATGGTTCTGTTCAAGGAATAAAAGACGTTCCAGAAAATCTAAAGGCACTTTATAAAACGGCTTGGGAAATTTCTCAAAAAGTAATTATAGATATGGCTGCAGATAGGGGGGCTTTCATTGACCAATCACAGTCATTGAATATTTTCATGGAGAATGCAAACTTCAAAAAAATGAGTTCAATGCATTTTTATGGTTGGAAATCAGGTTTAAAAACTGGCATGTATTACTTAAGAACGAAGGCAGCTGCAGACGCTATCAAGTTCACAGTAGACAAAAAATACAAAGAAGCTCCAGTGGCTAAAACAGAAGAAGAAAGACAAGAGGAAGAGGCTGCCATGGCATGTTCTATTGATAATGGAGCAGACTGCGAAATGTGTAGCGGCTAATCTGAAATACCTCCCCAGATTAAAGAGCTGCGCAGATAGCAATTTAATTTGGAAAGCACTATTCTTAGATTCCTTAGAAATATAGTTTATCATTTATAAAACGTCTTTTGATTTATCAAGAGGCGTTTTTTTTGTTCAAGATTCAGTGGAGAACCCATTTATCCCGTAATTTATCCTTTCAAAGGATTCATTACACATTGTGACATCGTTTCATCGTCTCGTTGCTTCATTCATTTATCTTTGCTACGCGAGTAAAAATAAAGATGAAGAAAGACATGAAATTCGGCACCAAGTGTATCCATGCTGGAGTAGAACCGGATCCAAGTACCGGGGCTATTATGACCCCTATTTTCCAAACCTCTACTTATGTTCAAACGGGCGTGGGAGAGCACAAGGGATATGAATACGCTAGATCGAACAACCCTACTAGAGCAGCATTAGAAAATGCATTAGCAGCATTAGAAAACGGAAAATACGGCTTGTGCTTTGGTTCGGGAATGGCAGCTATAGATAATGTTATAAAAACCCTTATGCCTGGAGATGAGGTGATTTCTGTAGGTGACGTATATGGTGGAACGTATAGACTTTTCACCACGGTTTATGCTCATTATGGCATCACATTTAACTTCATTAATCTTACCGATGGGGAGGCACTAAGGCCACGCCTTACAGATAAGACCAAGCTGATCTGGTTAGAAACTCCTACCAACCCTACGCTTAAAATCGCAGACATTAAATCTATAGCAAAAGTAACAAAGACTCACGGAGCAATGTTGGCAGTAGATAACACCTTTGCAACGCCCTATAACCAGACTCCATTAGACTTAGGAGCGGATATCGTTATGCACTCGGTTACCAAATATTTAGGAGGACACTCCGATACCGTTATGGGAGCTCTTATATGTAATGATGACGTGCTAGCGAAAAAACTTTACAGATTACAAAATTCATGTGGAGCCATTCCAGGTCCGCAAGACTGTTTCTTAGTTCTGAGGGGACTAAAAACACTTCATCTTAGAATGAAACAGCATGCTATTAATGCAGGTGCTGTAGCTAAAATGTTGAGTCATCATCCAAAGGTAGATAAGGTCTATTACCCCGGATTAGTGCATAACCCAGGGCACAAAGTGGCTAGCACTCAAATGAGAACTTACGGTGGAATGGTCAGTTTCACACTAAAAGAAGACAGCCGAAAAGCCGCACATCAATTATTAGTTAAGTGTGAAGTGTTCACGCTAGCAGAATCTTTAGGGGGTGTAGAATCTCTTATAGGTCACCCAGCGACTATGACTCACGCCAGCATTCCAAAGGAGGCTAGAGAGCAATCAGGAATTACTGATTCTCTTATTAGACTAAGTGCAGGTGTAGAGGATACAGAAGATATACTAGAAGATTTAAGACAAGCAATAGGATAAAACCATGAATAAAATAGCCATTATAGGAGCAGGGTTAGTAGGAAGTTTACAAGCCATTTACATGGCCCGAAAAGGATTTGACGTGTCTATATACGAGCGCAGGTCAGACATTAGAGATGCTAAACTCGTGGCCGGAAGGTCTATAAACTTATCTCTGAGTGACAGAGGCTGGAAAGCACTAAAAGGTGCAAGTATCAGTGATGAAATAGAGAAGATAGCCATTCCTATGAAGGGCCGTATGGTGCATGATGTCGAAGGAAACCAAAGCTTTCAGCCGTATGGTTTTGATGATCAGGCTATTTATTCTGTAAGTAGAGGCGAGCTAAATAAACAGCTGCTCATAAAAGCAGATGAATATCCTAATGTGCAGTTTTTCTTTAATCAGCAAGTGAAAGATATAGATTTAAAGGCCAATGCACTTATAATCCAAGACCTTCACACCAAACAAGCCTCAGAAAAAACATACGATAGAATTATAGGTACAGACGGGGCTTTTAGCGCGGTCAGACTCAGGTTAATGAAAACGGATAAATTTAATTTCTCTCAAAAATACCTCGAGCACGGCTACAAAGAATTACACATTCCTGCTAATACCGATGGCACGCATCAGTTAGACGAGCATTCACTACATATATGGCCCCGCGGGCAGTTTATGCTCATAGCACTCCCCAATATAGACGGAAGTTTTACACTTACACTCTTTTTCCCTTATGACGGAGAAGTTTCTTTTAACTCGCTAGATACAGATGAGAAAGTGATGGATTTCTTCCAAAAAACCTTCCCTGATACGCTTCCTCTTATTCCTGACCTGCTAAAAGATTACAATGAAAATCCTACAGCTAGTCTAGTAACAGTGCGTTGCTCACCCTGGCATTACCAGGATAAAATATGCCTTATGGGGGATGCCTCTCATGCTATAGTCCCATTCTACGGACAGGGGATGAACAGTGGGTTTGAAGACTGCACGGTGTTTAATGATTTGTTTGAGCAGGCCGACTGGGAATGGGGCCAAGTCTTCTCTCAGTTCTCAGCCAAGCGAGCACCAGAGGCAGATGCCATCTCAGAGCTAGCACTTCGAAATTATGTAGAGATGCGTGATCTCACCGCCAATGAGCAATGGCTTCTGCAGAAAAAAATAGAACGAAAAATTACTACGAAATACCCAGACAAATGGCTTCCTTTATATAGTCAAGTTACTTTTAGCCATACCCCATACGATAAGGCGCTTCGCAATGGTGAAATACAAGACGCTATCATGAAACGCGTAATGGATAGACCAGATATATCAGAAGTGTGGGATACCGAAGAAGTAGAACAAGCAGTGCTGAATGAGCTAGAAGATTTATAAGCGCTTAGCCATCACTTACGAGTGCTTAGAATTATTCATTTATCAGTTATTCAACAAGTTGAGTGTTTTTGTATGTAAATTAGCCTCATGAATATATATAATTTTAGTTTTATCGGAATATTCTTTTTAGGAATAAATTGTGGATTTTCTCAAATATCATCCGAAAATACTGAAGAACTATCTTTAATTTTTATTGGAGATTTAATGGGACATTTAGACCAAATTAATGCCGCATACAACTCTAAAACTAAAACGCATGATTATAATGACTGTTTCAAATATGTACACCCAATTTTAAGCGAAGCAGATATCACAATTGGCAATCTCGAAGTTACTTTGGGTATACAACCTTATTCTGGTTATCCACAATTTAGTTCCCCAGCAACATATGCTTCAGCCATTAAAAATGCAGGGGTAGATGTTTTAATGACAGCTAATAATCATTCTTGTGACAAGAAGAAAAAAGGGCTCGAAACGACTATAGAAATTTTAGACTCTTTAAACATATTGCATACTGGGACATTCATAAATCAAGCAGAAAAAGATTTGCAAACGCCATTAATAATCATCAAAAATGGTTTTAAATTAGCTTTTCTCAACTATACCTATGGCACCAATGGAATTCTTCCAACGCATCCAAATATTGTAAACTATTTAGATAAAAAAATCATTGCTGAGGATGTGAAAAATGCAAAATTATTAAACCCCGACGAAATTATTCTTTTTGTCCATTGGGGGACACAATATGAGAATTTACCCTCTAAAGAACAAAAAACCTGGCTTTCTTACTTCCAAAGTTTGGGAGTTCGTATTGTTATCGGATCTCACCCTCATGTAATTCAACCAATGATATTAGAAAATGATAATTTAGTGGTCTATTCACTGGGTAATTTCATTTCACATCAACGAACATTTCCCAGAGATGGCGGAGCTATTTTTAAATTAAATTTAATTAAGCAAAACAACGAGGTTAAAATTAAAAACGCCACTTATGATTTAACTTGGGTTTACGAACCTATTATTAATGGTCAAAAAAAATATGCCATATTACCCATCAAAGATTTTGAAAATAACTCCTCTGAGTATTTAGATAAACAGAATTACAATAAAATGATGCGTTTTGCAAATCATACACGAAACCTATTAAATAAAGAGAATATAGGTGTTTCAGAAGATTAAAAAAAATTCTGAGAGCTATAATCAATAGCTAAATGACTTGTAAATCTAAGCACTGATGCCAACAACGTGTATAAAAAATAGTTGTTTTAGTTCTTAACTCAATTATAATCCAAAACATAAAGGTTAGTTCTAACCCGATTCGCTGCTTTTCATTTACAAAATGTTACCATTAAACGCGTCATGGAAAATCCGAGAGTTGGACCATACAATGCAGAAATTCAAAGGACATTAGTAATATCCAAACTTAGCCCATAGTAGCGTTTCTTTTTTACACGCTTCAGACTGAAACAAATGCAACTTAGTTGCATTTGTTAAAATTATACTACCTTTGCTAACGCTGGCAAAAATCAAAAGAACTAGTTTATATCTATGGTAGCTGTACTAAAACAAAAGTCTGATCTAATTGGAGCTATAGCAAGTTTTATCTGTATGGTTCATTGTATGGTTACTCCATTTTTATTTATCGCATCAGCTTGTTCAAAAAGTTGCTGTGCAACTGCACCTAAATGGTGGGTTTGGCTTGACTTTGTATTTTTATTTATCTCTTTCTTGGCTATCCAGCGATCAATAAAAACAACCTCAAAACCTTGGATAAAACATCCCCTTTGGGGTTCCTGGCTAGCTTTGTCCATAGCAATAATACTAGAACAATCATCAGTGATTGTGATTACAGAATATTTTAAATACATCGCTGCATTTTCTTTAATAGGCTTTCACTTATATAATTTAAAATATTGCCAATGTAAATCGGGTAAATGCTGTTCAAAACATTGATTACCTTTGATGAAAATCCTAACCCATTTTGAATACTGATAAAACAACGAATATTATATGAAAAATTTCACCCTTCTTTTTAGCTTTCTCATACTTTCTTCGTTTCTTTTTGCCCAAGAACTGAGTAAAAAAGATAAAAATTCTAAGAAACATCTTGAGAAAAATATTTCAGTTAACAAACTGGATGTCTTTAATCATGCAGGTGTCCTTCAATACACGAACACAGTATTAACACTTGAATTTAAAGGAATATCAAGCCAATATCAAAGTTCAATAGAATCGATTGGTGCTTATTGTATTGGCACATTATACCCTCTAAAGAATGTTTCTCAAGTATCAATTGATGGTGTACAATCAATATCCTACTACCCTCAATTTCAAGCTTATTTTGATAAATCTGACAATCAGATGCATGCCATGCAAAAGCTAATCATACCAAAAGATGCTAAGCTTATAACTATTTACAATTTTGATTCTGAAAATGGAAATGGTTTGATGATGGAATTCTTCGTTAAAAACACAGGTGCGTACAGTTATGGTTTTGTACTTGAAAGCGAACTAAGAATTTTAATGGATCGTGTTAGTAAAAAAGAAATTGGATTAATGTCCGATGAAAGAGATGGACGCACTTATAAATGGGTTATGATTGGTGATCAAAAATGGTTTGGGGAAAATCTACAATACATTATCAATGAACATAAGTCAATGGACTTGACGGTTCCATACAGCAATTATTTTGGTCGGTATTATAATTATAACCAATCTATTAGCTCTTGTCCAAAAGGATGGCACATTCCTTCTGATGGCGAATGGAAGCAAATGGAATTGGAAATTGGCGTTGCGCAGAATTTGATTGATGAAATGGGAATGGTATCAAGAGGCGGTGATAATGTATCACCCGGAACAAGTCTGGCTTCAAGTCATGATTTAATGTTTTATGCTAAATATTCTGGTGCAGTTTCTAATAAAACTGGCATTTATAAATTGTCAGCATCTAGAGAAAATGCTCAATTCTGGACTAGCTCTAAAGCAGATGAAGTAAACGCTTTTATGCGGGTGTTGGGTAAACAGTTTGACGGTGTTGTTCGTGATAAGACAGGTACACAAAATTTTATAAGCTGCAGATGTGTTAAGGATCAAGATTTATCAGTAATAAAAAATTCTTCATCTGTATTGAAGGAAATCAGTGCCAAGATTGATGCCGTACCCTCTAACGCATCCAATTATTTTGATCGTTCAATTGAGTTTTTCTTAGCTGGTGAAAGTCGTTTTGCAATTGATGACATCAATAAGGCGATTGAATTGAATGGAAAGTCCCTCGAACAAAAATTATTCAAAGCACAGATTCTATTTCTTTATAGCTTCGAAAAGGATGCTGATGAGATACGCAAGTTAGTTGCTGAATATACAAATGAGGTCAAAGACAACGACTACGCCTTTTATTTCCAATCAAGGCTAGCCCTTTATGATTATAGAGATGGAGGACTTAAAGTAACTTCCGACAGCGAAAGAAGAAAAAAAGCATCTGAATTAATCGACAAGGCCTTAGCAATTGATTCTGAAAATCCGTTTTACAACAATTATAAGGCAAAATTATTGGTCGTAAATGGAGAATACGCAGCAGCTATTAAGGCACTTAAAAAAGAGTTGAAAGCAGATTCAAAAAATGGCGAAACACACTATTTACTAGCCAAGATGAAGCTCAAGAACTATCACACTCAAAACGTTAAAAACAATTCAAAAGCTGGTGAATGGTGTACACAAATTACTGGAATGTGCTTCAAGTTAACTCCAACTCAAATAAAAGATGCATGCAATAACTTTAAGAAAGCAATTAACTATGGAGCTGAGGTCTCACCTGATTACCTTACAATTTGCGCAGAACTGAAGCAGGCCGAAACACTAGAAAAACATAGGCCAATTGTTTATACTGGACCACGCGGAGGACGTTATACCCGTAATTCAAATGGAAACAAATGCTATATTCCACGAAGGTAGATAGCTGCACATAACTCCTCCAAACCAAACCGTTTAAGTAATTTTAGCTTAGCCGTTAGCGCCAATATGAGAAAACAGTAGATGAATCGCTATCATTAGGGAATAATACAAAATGCGAAAACATAAAACTGCTAGATATGACAGCGGGGTTTTCTGATCACAAAGACCTCTAGAGTTACATTCAAAATCAACTCATTAATTAAGTTTCATAAAGTGTAGTTACGATAACACCTTTATGATCAGACACAGCAACGGATAATAACACTTTCTCATTTAATACTTTGAAATTAAACGGGGGGCACAATAAGTCTATACCACTCTGCTTTTTTAGTCTTATCCCTTGCCCTGTAATAATATCCTTATTAGCTTCAAAAGCTCCATCAGGCAGATGCTCCGTCAGAATAACATATTTAAATTCGCTCAGTTTATCCACTATTCTTTGCACTTCTGAATTCGATAAATGTTGTAACACCTGCCTTACCAAAGCACAATCTCCCTCTGGCAAATCATCTGCTACGACATCCAAGCAATGGAATTCTAAATGATCTTCTTTAAATTTTTTCCTGTTGCGTTCTATAAGGTCTGGTACTATATCCACTGCGATATATTTACTAGTGTATTTCACTAGGTCCTTTCCAACATTAAAATCTCCACACCCTAGGTCACATAACGTAATAGGGCTTTTAAAAGAAGTCAAAAAGGAGGTTAAAACCTCTATATACGGAGTTACCAACTCAGAATCATGAGAACCTGAACCTGAATAAAAATCAACTGCACGACCACCCCAAAGCTTCATCGCATACACCTGTTCCATAACCTCTTTAATTGGCCATGGCTCTCGCTGCTTTTTAGGAATATCTTCTCTGTTATTCATCGTTTCTATGATTATGCAAATTCTTTTAAAAAACTATTCTCTCCTTTACCCATGTCCGTAAAAATTTCATCGTTTAAATATAAAAAAATCAAACTCAATAAAGTAACAAAACGTCCTATATCACTTATAATTCAAGCCCAATTAACCTATACATTTGACCTATCAAAAGAAGGGAAAAATGGAAGAGAAGAAAATGTTCAATTATATTAAAGAGGTGTTAGAAAACATGCCGGCTGGGTGGCTGAAGCTAACCACTCATCGACTAGATATTTATGATGAAAAATTGGCTAAATCTCAGTTTTTAGACCAGTTTGAATCTCTTTTTAAAGACAGTAATTCTGAAGCCGAAGCACTAAGGAAATTGCCTACTGCTTATGATTATATTCGGTTAGGTCATCCGCTATCTTGCATCCTGGAATGGGTAATTTCTAGCTTAAATAAGCTAACCCCAGATAGTGCTATCAGTTTTTCGTCACAGACGGCTCCTGTTTTGGCTATTCTAAGAAAAAATTTATTAGATAATAAAAACACCCAAATCATTTACACAGGTGAATTACCCGAGTTTTTTGATTCAGAAATACTAAGAAGTATTTATGGGTATAATTTTGATTTAAAGCGTGTAGAGAAGTCGGAGGAGATCTCGGCATTCAATGGAAGCACAGTTTTCATTTCACAGCAAGATGAAATTTCCAAATTCGACCTCACCTCTAATATTGACTTTTTCGTAAACATTCATTCTCAACTGGGAAGTCTATTAGTAGTGAATGGTAAAGAAAACGAAAGTTATATCTCAGAAATTCAGCATTTCCGCAGAAGAGAAACCATAGCCATGACCCCTGTCAATTCTCTAGCAGCACTAAAATCACTAATAGGAAATTCTTCTGTTGAGGCCAACAGAAGTAACCTAGAGAAGAATAAGACTCTTGTCTTAGATTCAATTAAAAAGATTACAGGAACCAACACCAAAGCAGTTGTTGGCTCAAGTGGACTATCTATTCAATATGCCATCATGATGGGTCTAATTCATGATGCGCTAGAAAAACATAAAGGAAAGGCTATCAAAATCATAGTTCCGCCAAATTGTTATGGCGGAACGAATGACCAAGCAAGAAGAGTAGCAGCCTGCATTGATAATGTGGAAGTGGTGGATCTACCGGTGGATGGAGATAATGATATGGTACAAAGCATTGATAGAGTCTTAGCCAAAATAGCTATCCAAGATGCTATCCCATATATCATTGCTGAAATCCCAACGAACCCCAGAGTCGAAGTCCCCGATCTTATAAAATTAAAGGAGGTCTTAAATGCACCCCGCAAGACAGCAACTGGTGAACTAGCAGTAGACCCTGTTTTTATTTTAGATCAAACATTTTGTCCCAATGTTCACTTCTTGGGTGAAGAGGACATCTTATCTGAGGTGCGAACCATTTCATATGCCAGTGGATCTAAATTTCCTAGTGGCGGCTTATGTACTGCTGGTTATTGCGTTGCAAATAGTAAGGCTAAGGTTTTGATGGAGAAAATAGAACAGCATCTCATCCTATGTGATAACGAAGCTACAAATCTGCAATACGAATTATTAGCAAAACAAATGCCCTCCATGAAACAACGAATTCATGATGCCTATAAGAACACACGTGAGTTTGTGAATTTCATCAACGAAACTTTGCCAGAAGCCAAAATCAATTTTGTCTCAGAAGAATTAGCCGAACAAGGATTTACCCCCTCTGTATTTTCATTAGATCTTCCTACTAAAGGCGGCACTGATGAAGAAAGGGAATCTTATAAAAGAGCCTTAAATCATAAACTGATCAATTTAATGATCAGCGAAATCCCTGATGAGAGTAAATATTGCGTGAGTTACGGACAGTTAAACGGATGTTACTGGACCATACCCGCGACCTCTACTCAAGGAACCACCAAAGAAGGAGACAAAGACTATATAGCACGAGTAGCACTTTCTCCTAACATGGACCTTGAGCTTCATAAAAAAGTCTTTTTAAATTTCGTGAACGAGATTTAAAAAACATCCCAAATAAAAGATAACGCAATGAAAGTAGTAAAAGACGGAAACATAAATATTAACCTCATAGTAGAGGGAGAAGGACTTGGAGAATTGAAATTCGGTCTTCAAAGAGAAGATGTAACATCACTTCTAGGAGAACCAGACGAAAAGGAAAGCTTCTCCTATACTGATTCAGAGGAGGATGAAACCGAAAGCTGGCATTTTGACGAACTTGAATTATCTCTTGGATTCGACAAGGAAGATGACTGGCGTCTAGTGACGATAGCGATCACTTCAGCTGACTATCAATTTTTGGATTTCACGCCCATAGGCCTATCCAAAGAAGAGTTCAAAAGCAAACTGAAAGATAAGGGAGTAGATGATCTCGGATTTGACGACTTGTCATCAAGCGAAAACCCATCACACGAACTAATCTTTTCTGATAAACTCGGTATGAATTTTTGGTTTGACGAAGACAGTTTAAGTGAAGTTCAATGGAGTCCGCATTTCATAGATGATGACACTGTAAAATGGCCAGAATTAAAATAACACTGTACAGGATGGAAGAATATATAAACTACATTTTAAGAGGGTTAAACCAAGGGGAGTATTTCTTTCTGCAGATAGACACCTAGTGCTTGTTTTGACTCGCTCATTAAAGCCTTAATTAGATAGATACATCTTACTAAATAATAAGTGAAAAACGAACAAAAAGCACTTAAACAGTCCATTATTAGTGTTTAATTGCTTAAAACATCTTTTTTTGGCCTAAAACCCACTAAACCAAAAATTATGCATCAACACATTTCCAGAGTGACATTAATGGTAAAAGATCATGATGAGGCACTGGCCTTTTATACCGAGGTGTTAAAATTTAAAGTATTGGAAGATGTGCAGCGCAGCCCAGAAAAAAGGTGGGTCATCATAGCTCCACCTGGAGATATTCAGTGTGCTCTACTTTTATCAAAGGCTAAAAATGAAAAAGAAATAGACTCAGTAGGAAATCAAACTGGTGGCAGAGTATTTATGTTTCTGTATACAGATGATTTCTGGAGAGATGTAAACCACATGAAGCAGCATGATGTGAAATTCGTCACAGAGCCTGCAGAAAAAAATTTCGGAAAAGTCGTGGTGTTCGAAGATTTGTATGGAAACAAATGGGACTTCATAGAGCCCAAAATCTAATAAAATTACTTTACTACTGTCTCACTAGTCGCTTCCTTCCTCTGTACTCGAGCTGCTATTCGAATACTGAATTCATACAAAATTAATACAGGGAAAGCCACCAGCACTTGACTAAACACATCGGGTGGTGTAATTATAGCTGCTAGAATTAAGACGGCTACAAGTGTGTGTTTTCTATATTTTCTAAGGCCTTCTGGTGTTACAATTCCGATTTTAGCCAGAAAATAAATCACCACGGGAAGTTGAAAAATGATTCCAGTAGCCAATGATAAAGACGCCACTAGTTTTATGTAGCTCATGACATTAGGCCGCATAACCGCCCCAGCAAATTCATACGTCCCCAAAAACCTTACTGACAAAGGAGCCAGAACAAAATAACCAAAACAAACTCCGCTGAAAAAAAGTAAACTCGTTCCAATGGATATTCCGTTTACTGCGCTAATCTCATTGTTTTTAAGGCCTGGCTTAATAAAAAGCCATAACTGATAGAAAATAAATGGAAAGGCGATAATGATCCCTCCTATGATACTTACCATAAAGTGAGCTGTAAAATTGGCCAACATAGAAGTCCCTTGCAGTTCAAAATCTACATCTGTAAAACAAAGAGAGTCATCTAGCCCGGAGGCTTGAGAAAGTTTACAAAGTAATTTATACGTCACAAATTCAGAGTTTCTAGGCCCGCTTAACACAGACTCTACCTGAGACTGGAAAATAAACATCAACATACCTCCTACAGCTATGGAGAGAACTATCCATATAAGCCTTTTACGGAGCTCCTCCAGATGGTCTAAGAAACTCATTTCCTTTTCTTTGCTCATTAGTAAATTCCTTCCTTTAAAATGTCATGAAGATGAACTAATCCCCTATACTCGTTATTCTCTGTAACGACCAATTGGGTTATATTGAACTTTTCCATCAGCCTAAATCCTTCGGCTGCTAGTTCACTCATCTCTATTTCCTTTGGGTTCTTAGTCATAATCTCTGCTGCAGAAACGATATGAATATCGGCATTAGACTCTAGCATTCTTCTTAAATCTCCATCTGTTACTATTCCCAAGACTTTAGTTCCATCTAAAACTGTGGTCGCTCCTTGTCTACTTGAACTAATGGCTAGGATTACGTCTTTCACTTTGGTTTCTGCAGAAACACTAGTGGATGTTTCTAGCAACACATCATTTATTCTTACAAAGAGTTTTTTACCTAGCGCCCCTCCCGGATGATGCTTTGCAAAATCTTCTGATCCAAATTCTTTTAAATCCATCAAACAGACAGCCAAGGCGTCCCCCATAGCCATTTGAGCAGTGGTACTAGAAGTAGGGGCGAGGTTATTTGGACAAGCCTCTGCGCTTACCGTAGTGTTTAAAACGTAGTCAGATTTGGTTGCTAGATCAGAAGTCATGTTGCCTGCCATTCCTATCAGGATATTTCCACGCGACTTCACTAATGAGCTTAGCACTTTAATCTCAGGACTATTTCCGCTCTTGGAAACTACAAGGACAATATCATCTTTCAATACCAGACCTAAATCTCCGTGAATAGCATCTGCAGCATGCATAAATACCGCTGGTGTTCCAGTTGAATTAAGGGTAGCTACTATTTTTTGAGCTATGATAGCGCTCTTGCCAATACCAGAAATAATCAACCTACCTTTCATCGCATGAACCAGGGTTACAGTGGCAGAGAACGAGTCATCTATAAATTCAGTTAAGCCCAAAACTGACGAGGCTTCTAACTGAAGCGTTTTTATTGCGGAATCAATAATACTGTTATTATCTTTCAAAAGAGATGTTATTAATAAACACACAAAAACATTGCAACGCGCAAAAGTTTTAGTGTTATCTTTAAGTCACAAAAGTAGGAAATTACCACTATGACGACGTTAATCGCTGAACCAAAAGAAGCTTTAGAAAAGTACTTCGGATTTAAATCTTTTAAAGGAGAACAAGAAGAAGTTATTAAAACATTACTGAAAGGCCAAGATACCTTTGTTATCATGCCCACAGGTGGCGGAAAATCAATGTGTTATCAGTTGCCTGCCCTCATGACTGAGGGCGTAGCTATAGTGGTGTCCCCACTAATAGCACTGATGAAAAATCAGGTAGACGCCATCCGTGGTTTCTGTGAAAAAGATAGCGTAGCTCACTTCCTAAACTCCAGTTTAAATAAAACAGAAACTGCGCAAGTAAAAGAAGATGTATCTAATCTAGAGACCAAATTACTTTATGTAGCTCCCGAATCTTTAACTAAAGAAGCCAATATAGAGTTTTTAAAAGGAGTGAAAATTAGTTTTATGGCTATAGATGAAGCTCACTGTATCTCTGAATGGGGTCATGACTTCAGGCCCGAGTACAGAAGACTAAAGGAAATTATAAATCAGATAGCAGATGTGCCTATTATAGCCTTAACAGCTACTGCCACACCTAAAGTGCAGCAGGATATTCAGAAAAACTTAGGGATGAAAGACTCCCGTGTGTTCAAGGCTTCATTTAATAGAGATAATCTTTATTATGAGATTAGACCAAAAACAGAAGTACTCAAGCAGATTATAAAGTATGTGCGAGACCACGAAGGCAAGTCTGGAATCATCTACTGTCTAAGCCGAAAGAAAACAGAAGAAATAGCAGAAACACTGCAGGTAAATGGGCTTAACGCTAAGGCTTACCATGCAGGAATGGATGCTAATCAAAGAGGCAGAGTGCAGGACGATTTCTTGATGCAAGAGGTTGACGTAATAGTGGCTACCATAGCATTCGGAATGGGAATAGATAAACCGGATGTGAGGTTCGTTATTCATAATGATATGCCGAAAAGTTTAGAAAGCTACTACCAGGAAACCGGAAGAGCTGGAAGAGATGGAGGGGAAGGAAACTGTATCGCTTTCTATAGTTATAAAGACATGGAGAAACTAGAGAAATTTCTACAAGGGAAGCCTATAGCTGAGCAAGAAGTGGGCATGCAACTCATAGCTGAAGTAGTCGCTTATGCAGAAACCTCTATGTGTAGAAGAAAGTTTTTACTTCATTATTTCGGAGAAGAGTTTGATGAAATGACCGGGCCAGGAGCTGAGCTATGTGATAATATGCGTTTTCCTAAAGAGAAGTTTGAAGGGAAAGATGAAATGAAGATGTTTCTTCAAGCTGCAGAAAGCGTAAAAGAAGCACATAAAGCTAGATTTATTTCTGATATTCTAGTGGGGAAAAATTCCTCAGAGATGAAGACATATAAAATGGATAAGAATCCATTCTGGAATAAAGGAGCACATAAAGATGATAAATTCTGGAATGCCGTGGCCCGTCAAGGAGTAGTAAATGGATTATTGCGCAAAGAAGTAGAGACTTACGGAACACTAAAACTTACTGTGGAGGGCAGAGAGTTTATAGCTTCCCCGAAATCTTTCATTCTGATCAAAGAAATGAATTTCGAAGAAGTGGATGACTCTCCCGTATCTTCCACAACTAAAGCTGGAGGTGGAACTACTGACCTGCTCTTATTCCAAATGCTTAAAGATGAAAGAAAAAGAATCTCTAAGCAGAAAGAACTCCCGCCTTATGTAATTTTCTCTGAAGCATCTTTAGAAGAAATGTCTATGCAATATCCTCTTACCATTGATGAACTCAC
>DDEI01000099.1:44589-56446 GCA_002336675.1 Flavobacteriales bacterium UBA1958
TCTTTAAGTCGGTTGTAAATAAAAGTGGATTGAAAGTTCACATTATCACTACTGTAGATAGAAAATTACCGTTTGAAGATATAGCTAAAGGAAAAGGGAAAGACCTGAATGAAATTCTAGATGAGATGGACGCCATAGTTTCTAGCGGAACCAAGCTCAATATAGATTACCATATAAATGAAATTCTAGATGAGGACTCCATAGAAGATATTTTCGAGTACTTTATGGAAGCTGAAACACCAGACATAGGAGCTGCAGAACAAGAATTTGACGGTGATTTCACCGAAGAAGAGCTTAGAGCAGTTCGAATTAAATTCTATTCTGAGGTAGCGAACTAGACAACGCTTGCTATTCGTGACGAAGCCCTTAGACATGAAATTTAAGGACTTTTTTTATTCTCCTAAAATGGTTTTTACCAGCTTGTCCTTTTTCTCTTCATCTTCACCGAATAGCCATCTAAGCACATTATCTTCCCATATCTGGTCTTTTTGCTCCGCAGAAATAACTCCTTTCTTCAGTGCTAAGTCCAGTATTTTTCCCGGGTAAGAACTCTGTGGCAGACTTTCCATTTCTCCTAGTGGATATGGGTCATCTAGACCCATAATAACCTGATTACTCCCCTGCCGGTCTACCATGAGCTTAAGAGAGTCTGTATCATGCACCAGCGTATCGAAAAAGATATTCGGGTGACCTACCGCTTTTCTAGGATGCGTCATGCCTTCGAATAAATCTGGGCGACCATCAAATCCTTGAATTCTTCTCCCTAAATTCATCTGGGCCAACTGACCCCCGTGAGCAAAACAAGTTCTCATGTTAGGGTATTTCTCCTGGTAGCCTTTTAGCGTAAAGAAGTGATACGCATCTCCGCACTGTGCTAGCATCCAAACCAGATGAAAACGCCAAGCAGTATTCTCTAGCTTAATCATTTTATCACCATCATACGGATGAACCTCTACAGCTAGATTATACTTATTGGCCAACTCGAAAATCGGTTCTGTTTCCTCATCAAAAATGCATCTCCACGTCCCTGTAGAATCCATAAAGTGAGTAGGTAGACACAATAAGCGAAGACCCAACTGCTCTACACAGCGTTCTATCTCCCATAACGCTCCTTGAACAAACCCAGGATGCACCACAAATCCACACGAGAATTTAGCAGGGTTATCGTGCTGAACCTTAGCGTTAAAATCATTCTGGAAACGGAGTGCTTTCTTCATCTCCTCTTGCCTCAGACCATTCCCATAGAGCTGAGAAAGGTTTAATACTACAGCATGATCTAGTTCATTTTTCTCCATCCATTCTAGCTTTTCATCTAAGAAAAAACTAGAATCAGTAACAGGACGCTTCCATCCTTTCTGGAGCATATACTTGCGTTCATCATCCACCCAAAAAATCTCTTTATCCTTCATGAAAGCAGGAATCTGTTCAGGGTAAGGAAGCAAATGAGAGTGCCCGTTTATTCTAAGTTTTCTAGCCATAACAGAGAAATTACTTTAATTTTTTATAAGCGTGATAAGCCATTAAGCCTGCCCCTATAAACAGGGCTGATTCGTCTATATTAAACTTGGAATTATGCACTCCAACCGAGTTACTTCCATCTGCAGAGGCCGTTCCCAGTCTGTAAAAACACGCAGGCATTACCTGAGAATAATACGCGAAATCCTCTGCCGTCATTCGCACGTCTAATTTCACCACATTCTCCTCTCCCAAATATTCCTTGGCAGCTATTATAGCCTCTTCCGTGAACGTCACATCATTAGTCAAAAAAGGATATCCAATCCTGATTTCAACTTTTGCCTTAGCTCCGTGAGCAGCTGCTATTCCCTCTGCTGTTTGTTTGATAAGTCCGTGAGCTTCATAGCGCCAATCTTCATCTAATGTTCTAAAGGTCCCTTCCATTTTCACTTCGTTTGGAATCACGTTGGTGGCTCCTTTCGCCTCTACTTTTCCTATACTCAGCACCGTGGGTATAATCGGATTGGATCTTCTGCTAGAGACATGTTGCAATGCACAAATAATCTCTGCAGCCACTACCACAGGATCTATATTCTTATGCGGCATGGCTCCATGACCGCCTTTCCCTTTAATAGTAAAGAACAACTCATCGGCACTCGCCATATATATTCCATGGCGGAATCCTACTTTTCCTACCTCCAATTCTGGGAATACGTGCTGCCCAAGAATAGCTAAAGGTAACACGTCTCCAAAAGCCTTTTCACCTAACACTAAACTAGCTCCCCCGGGTAGTTTTTCCTCTCCAGGTTGGAAAATTATCTCTACCCTTCCGTTAATTTCTTCTTTAAATTCATTCAACACAATAGCCGCCCCCAAAGCACATGTAGTGTGCACATCATGGCCACATGCATGCATTATGCCCTCGTTTTTCGAAGCGTAAGAAGCTCCAGATTCCTCCAAAATAGGGAGCGCGTCTATATCGGCGCGTAAAGCTATTCTATTGGTTTTTTCAGGATTGATAATAGCCAGAATTCCAGTTCCTGCAATTCCAGTTTTGTGTTCTACGTTATGGCGCGTTAAAGCTGCACTGATATACTCAGCAGTCTCCACTTCTTCAAAACTAAGTTCAGGATGTGCATGAATATGCCTTCTTATTTCTAACAGTTCAGCCTCTAGTCCCTTGATTCTATGTTTAATCTTCTCTATCAAACCTCAGGCGTATTTAGCTGTGAATATCCTGAAATTATCATTCGAATAGCGGCATAAAGTATAATAATCCCAAAGATAAGTTTCACCTTGGCTTCAGGCAGCTTCATAGCCCATTTAGAACCGAAGTAACCCCCAATGATAAAAGCTACCGCTATTATAAAGGCGTATCTCAAATCGACATTTCCAGCTTTATAGTAATTCATAAAAGCTAGAATCCCAATAGGCGGGAGCATCAGCGTAAGACTAGTCCCCTGCGCTTGAAGCTGAGTCATGCCTAAAAAATAAATCAAGCAAGGCACTATGACCACACCTCCCCCTACTCCAACAAATCCGCTTAAAATTCCAGCAGTAATGCCAATGGCTACTAATATTAAAATGACACTAAAATCCATCTTGATTTTCATTATGAGCCAAAGATAGGCGAAGAGAATTAGACAGACTAGCAGATTGAAATTACTAATCTACCTTTTGAGTGAAAAGAGTACTATTCTTAAAGGAATTAAGAATAATTAATTAACTCCGATTAATAAAAATGTTTAGCGCCTGACCACAGACCTAATTTGAGTAAAATGCCCTTTTTTATTCCTTAAAGCCTATGCAAGGCATAGTATTCTCGAAATACACACAGTCACCAAATTTTTTATGTCAAACTTTTATAACTGATTAACATATGTTTAACTTAAATATAATATTTTTTATGATTTATATGAAACCTTTAGACAAAAAGTACCGTTATACAATATAGATTCAAGATTAAGAGATTTTGAATTGGTTAAAGGTTAATAAAAATTAAATGGTCGGGGTGGTTCCCGGCCTTTTTTATGCCTGCTAATTTCTATGATTTCTCTAAATCATTCAGAAACCAAATTCACCAGAAAACTTCAAGCACAGATTAAACAGACAAACTTATCAGCAGAATGGCTAAGTCAAGACTAGAAAAATTGGCCCCGAAACTGCGGGTATTTAGTTTATCACTGAAATACTAAGAATGAATCTCTCATATATGATTTTATTCTGAAAATATCTTTTCCCGCAGCTAGCAAATAAATCTTGTACTTCTTCTCTCTAATACAATTAAAGCAATCAAAAGTCTATATTTAAAGATAGATGAAGAACGCCATCTAGTATTTGACCATCATCTACTCCCCATCCATAGTCCGCTCTCACAAAATAACCTAAGATTTTGGCTCTGGCTCCGAATCCATAACTCCATACTACGGGCTCTCGGTTATTCTCAACGGAGACCAAAACAGGATTTCCTGCAGAAACCACTTGGTTAAACTGATTCTCTTCGCTGTATGGATTAAACCCATTCCATGCTGAGCCTATATCTGAAAAAAGCGTGAACATAAACGTTTTAGTGAACTCGGAGTTAAGCGGTTTCTTACTAAAAAAGGTAAACACAGGCCAACGAACTTCTGAATTTATGACCGCAAAGTTATTTCCGTTTCTACTATTTTGGAAAAATCCTCTCATCGGAGAAGACTGACTCAGATAATAATAACCCTGGTCCTGAGCTATTTCTGCGTCCCCCTGCTTAGCCAGAAGTTCGCTATCCACTCCTCCCAATACGTTTAATATTTTTCTATCTCCAAAGGAAGTACTTCCGGCTCCTCTTAATGCCACAGTTAAGTTTCTATATATATGGGTATAATGCCTAAAATCCAATCCGACTACTTGCATTCCCGAATTCTCTTTGGTCGGCTCCTGATAATATTCAGCGAATACCTTATAACGTATTCCCTCCAATAGGTTAAATCCTCTGGAGCGAGTGTTATCATAGACATAAGCGACTCTTAAGCCTGCCATAATATCACGGTCATTTTCTATACTGGCATTATTTATTTCCGTGGCGTATACCTTAATATCGTCCAAGAGGGCTATGGCTGTTCCTCTTATACTCCTTACCTCATCTAGCGGGTAAGTGAGCTTATAAGTTCCCATTAACATCTGGGACTCGGCTATCCATGGTAAGTTTGGTAAGATGGCTTGGCTTGAAAAACGTTGTACTGAATATTCTTTATCTAGGCGTTTTTTTAGATTTTGGTAAAAAACCCCTCCTTCGATCCCGCTATTGCTAGCGCTCAACCGAACAGCTCCCTTTAATTTATGGTCTTCAAATAAATCAGATACCCTGGCCATACCTCCTATTCCACTTCCCTGATTCAGGTTAGTGGTAGCGCTAAGGGACTGATACATTTGAAACCCTAAACTATTATCTAGCTGAGTGGTCACTTCATCTATAACGAAGTTTAATCGGTAATTTCTGGATTTAGGGAGTTCGAATTTTTTATCCGCATCAGTTGTGCTTTCCGGTGAATTCGCCATATCCTGAATTCTTACTGTCTCTTTTTCTATTTCCACATTTCCACCACTCGCAGAGAACTCATAATTCAGCGGGTCTGCCTCCCTGTCTGAGTTATCGATGGGTATAATCTGTAATTCTCCTGCCGCTTCTGGTGAGCAATCATCTTCGTCTTCTAGATCTTCTTCTCCTGTGTCTGTAACCGTTTTTCCATCCTCCAGTTTTCCCCAATTAAACTGTTGTCTGCCAGCTTTATAAAAGCTATAATTAAACGTATTTCTTTCTGGATGAATCTGGTAATTATCAAGCTGAAAAGGATAATTACTGAGCATAGTTTCTTTAGTGAAATACCGGTAATGAATAGTCGTATCTACTCTACTAATAACGCTATCTACATTAGCTGCGTATTGATTTTTAAAGTTCTTTCTAAACGAGAGATAACTAAAATACTTTTCTGATAGCGCTTCTGGCTGATCCTCGTCTAAATCTGGAGTTCTAGTAATCTGTTCCATTGAAGGGTTACTTCCAGGATAGAATAGGTAAATGTCTTTTATATTCGAATACACATCCACTGGAATATCTACTCTTAAGGTGTCATCGGGTCTGTTACTCGAAAATATTATGGTCTCAGAGCCAGGCAGAAAACTCGGGTGTAGATCATCATAAATATCATTTGTCAGCCGAGTTTGGCTATTTCCGATAACGTAATACATGTATAAATCAGTCTGACCTAGCGCCACACCTGAGAATACTATTTTTTTACCATCAGCTGAATAGCTTAGATCGATTACTTTTTCTATTCTAAATAATTCCTTCTCCACCGTCTTTTTATCCGTTAAAGTGTAGTTATTGAGGTAAACTCTTCCCTTTTTCTCTGTAATAAAAGTAAGCACCTCACTATTTGGGTGCCAAGTAGTATTGGGATAAGATAAGTCTTGGATCCGGTCTATTTTATGCTCTTTCTTTATGAGTCTCTTTAACTTTCCCGTTTCTATTTCATAGAGCCATACTTTATACTGGCCGTATTCATGTGTTACGAAACTCACATACTTCTCATCTGGGCTTCTTTTAAATTGACTATAGGTGTATCTAGCTTTGTACTTTACTGGAATAGCCCCTAAGTATTTACTAAATCTTTTATCTAACCTCCTCCATTTTTTTCCTCCATACCCTAGTATTTCCCAGTTTTCTACCAGCGTTCTTAACTCTCTGTAAGATCTAGAATTTTCTTCGGGAGTTACTGCATCAAACTTGGCTATAGTCTTTTTTCTCTTTTCAGCATCCGTCCCTTCCCAAGCCTCTATCTTATCAAGCTGCTTAACTGTGTACAGTCTATTTATCTTTATCTCAGCATAAGATGCTTCCTCTTGTTTAAATTTAGTTTCCCAGTAATCTACAAACTTGTAAGACATAGACTCCAAGTCCTCCCCAAGCACAAATAAAAATCCATCCTCTACATTTCGACCTATTTTAGTCATGTATAAGATGTTCGGAATCACATTTTCTCCGTACACATCTGCTATAAACTTCCACATAGCATGCCCTGAATATTTTACTTGCTCTCCCTGAATATCATTAAATGATTCATAAAGACCTGTTTTTATTCCGTCTCTGATGTACTGATTCGATTCCGAATCCCATTCCTCACCCGCGAAACTTATTAAACCTTCTTTATACCAATCTGGAATACTCAAAAACGTAGAACTTCTAAGAACATCTTTCCAATTTCCCCCTAGCATCATTTGACTAAAGAGCACTCTGGCTAGGCCTTCTCTTATTTGAGTTGCAAAATGGCCATGATCCCCATCAAAATACACAAAGAGTTTAGAGCCCACTATTGCTGTAGTTCCACCTATGTTTCCCTGATTATCATCTATAATCCCTAAGTTACTCTGTCTAAAATCTGTCTGAGTATTGTAGACTATAATTTGAACTCTTTCTTGAAGAGTGAAGTCAAATAATTTTTCTGCTTTTATTTGAGAAATCCCAGCAGATTGCACCGCGAATTCTGCCAGCTCTTTTCCTCCTTTGTAGAAGTAAACATCAATATAATCGGAGGGATAATATAACCAATCGAAGGATTTGTATTGCACTCTATTCTTACCAAAGTCTTGCTGCGAGCCGTTGTAAAACTGGGCCTCTGAACTGTGCCAAGTCAAAAGAAATATAAAAAATCCCAGGTAACGATATGTCTTAAAGAGAGTTTTCTTCATTGAATTGGTGTAAAGATAACAGATACAAGCTATTTATGTTGTACTAAAAAAGTAGAAATTCTATGAAGGTTAAACTTTACTTTAGCACAAATGGAAATTTTAAAATTCACGTTCGGTCCTTTTTCTGAGAACACCTATGTGTTAGCAGATATCGCATCTAAAGAATGTATCATCGTAGACCCTGGGATGTATGATTCTGACGAAAGAAATTACTTTAAACAAAGCCTAAAGTCCAGAGAGTTAACTCCTACGCTTCTCGTTAACACACATGCGCATATAGATCATGTGATGGGAAATTCGTTTGTTCATGATGAGTATGGGTTGGTTCCTCAGATACACAAACTAGGTGAACTCGTAATGGCGCGCGCTGAATCAACTGCTCAGCTCTATGGACTAAACTATGATCTTTCACCAAAAGGGGAGACAACTTTAGAGGAAGGGGAAGATGTAACGTTTAACGGCCATAGGTTAGAGGTGTTTTTTACTCCAGGACACTCCCCAGATCATATCGTTCTTTACAACAGAAAAGAGGATTACATAATAGGCGGAGATGTTCTTTTTAAAGGAAGTATAGGAAGAGTAGATTTACCGGGCAGTGTGCCAGAAGATCTAGAAAAAAGCATACTTACTAAGCTTTACGTTCTTCCAGAAAAAACCAAAGTGCATCCAGGTCATGGACCTAAAACTACTATAGGAGAGGAAAAAACGTCTAATCCGTTTGTATCAGAACACTCATCAAGCCTTAGTTAGGCTAAATGCAAAAGTGGATCCCTTGCCTAAGGAACTCCTTACAGAAATATGATGCCCGTGAGCTTCCAAAATATGCTTAGTTATAGCCAAGCCTAATCCTGTGCCTGCTATGTGTCTACTTCTACTTTTATCAACACGGTAAAAACGTTCAAATAATCGAGGCAGGTGTTTCTCTTCGATGCCTATACCATCATCCTTTATTTCTATCAGAATAGTGTCATCCATATCGTAAAACCTCACTTCAGTATATCCTCCCTTATTTCCATACTTCACCGAGTTTAGTAGAAGGTTGGTTATAACTTGTGTGATTTTCTCCTTATCTGCATTTACGAATTCAAATTTCTGATTCGACGATTTTAAGCGTAGCTCTATTTCAGATCTCGCAGAGGTAGATTCTAGTAATTCAAAAACCTCATTAGTGAGATTCACGATATCAAACTTCTCCTTAATCAATGGCAGTTCTGCTCCTTCAGCAGCAGTGATAGAATCTAAATCTTCTAAAAGAGCCGTCATTCGGGCTACACTTTTGGCTGCTTTTTTCAAGAAGAGCTCGTTATGCTGAGGATCATCTAGAGCTCCATCTAATAAAGTTAGAATGTAACCTTGAATGGTAAAGAGCGGTGTTTTCAATTCGTGAGACAGGTTCCCGATAAACTCTTTCCTGAAATTTTCCTGAATCTGAAGCTCTTCTATTTTTCCAAGCTTATCCTGTGTCCAAGCATGAACATCTCTATTTACCTCTTCAAGTAAATCACTGTCTTTTACTTCAGAATTGAGAATACTTTTGGTCCGTTTAAAGTTGTTTATGGTCTTATAAATGACTTTAACTCTTTCCAATAAAAACTTCTCCAAGTAAAAGTTTACAATAAAAAAAGTCACTCCCATGATTAAGAGTATGACTAGTACCATTTTATAAAAATCAGTGATGGTGTGTAAATTTCTATACACCAGACACATAACCACCAGTGCAGTTATGGAGACTATTAACGCTATCCTAAGGGCTATACTTTTCGAGCTTTTCACTTGTTTAATGTTGGAATTTATATCCTACTCCTTTTATAGTAACAAAGTGCTCACTTCCCAGTTTTTCTCTAAGTTTTCGGATGTGAACATCTATGGTCCTATCTCCTACCACGACTTCATCACCCCATACCGAAGATAATATGTTCTGTCTAGTAAACACAGAACCTGGCTGTGAGTATAGCAGGTTAAGGAGTTCAAACTCTTTCTTGGGCAGATTAAACTCATTCCCTTCCTTAATCACTAGGTATTTATCTCTATTTATTACTATGGATAAATTTTCATCCGGTATGCCTATTACGCTAGTTCCTCTTCTCAGTAATGCTTTTACCCTACTCACAAGCACCTTCGGTTTTACAGGCTTAGTGATGTAATCATCAGCTCCAGCATCAAACCCGGCTATTTGACTGTAATCCTCTGCTCTGGCAGTAAGCATGGCTATTATCACACCATTGTGATTTGGACTTTTTCTTAATGCTTCACAGGTCTGCATGCCATCCATTACTGGCATCATTACATCCAGAATAACTAAATCAGGTTTATAAGAGCTCGCTATTTTTAAAGCCTCTTGCCCGTTAAGCGCAGTTCGAACTTGGTAACCTTCCTTACGTAGGTTGTATTCTAGTAGTTCCACTATGTCTTGTTCATCGTCTACTAGTAGGATTTTTTCTCCTGACATTTTAACTTCAATTTTAAATGCAAATTTCTGACTTATACGTTAAGGAATTGTTAATCCTATCTTATGGCTAAACCAAAGCTAAGAATAGAAATTAATGAAAATTGAGAATAGAGATGAATTTTCTAACACCCTTTAAATGGCAAGTAAGTGCTTTACCTTATTTACAAATAAAATTGGTGATGTTTTTTTAATCCCGTTTTTACAGGCTACTCGAACTTCCCCCATTCGCTTCGAGCAGCGAAAAATAAAACTATAGAGTCTCTTTAATTTGGCTGTTCTCTGGGCCTAAGACAATTCTGTAAGCCGTCCAATGGCATCCTATAATCGAATATAATGAGTCTTGGTATGCGTTAAACAGCTTTTCTCAATCCTTCTAATTCATCTGTATAGGCCGACACCAGTATTCCTATAATTTTAGTCATAACAGTTAATAAAAATGCGTACCGAAAACTCAAGAGGTTTTAAAATAACAGTAGAAAAGACTTTTAGTGATGTTTAATCAGCTTTCCGATATATTTACAGCAGCTATAAGCGAGGTGTACTCCTCTGATTTAGTCATTCGCTTAGAAAGGTTAAAGATTCTATACGACGTATGATACTTTAAAAATATAGCCCCACAAAACACAATAAAAACAAATCCTAGATATACCAGAGGTGTTTGAAAAACACTACGCGCTATCACCAATAAAACAGTCCAAAACAAGGGTATAATTACTGTGCCTATGACTATCTTAGCAGAGGAAGTAAAACAGATGTCTTTCACGATTTTACTCGCCAGCTTCTTTCCTAGGAAATAAGGAATCGCCGTCACTAAATACCCTATAAAGTATATGGGAATTAGGATAAGAAGTTTCTTCCCAAAGCGCTTTCGCAGGGATTTATCTGCTGCTAACACGAGCGCGGGCATGCCAAATGAGCTATTCTCTAGCTCAATGATTTCTTCATCAGATATCTGTCCTTCCAATGAAGACGTGTAATTGCCTAATTCAGCTTCGATTGCTTTAAATTCAGGAATACTACCTCCTTTTTTAGAGAATAGAGCAGACCACTGACGTGTTCGAAAAATAAATAATTTTTTCGAGTAGTGTTCATCTTCATTAATATGAATGACACATTTCTCGAGAGAATCACGTAGACGTCTTGTTAGACCTAATACCATTTTACTCCTATTATCTGGAGTTAAATCAAGCTCATCTGCAGTAATCACCATTTGTTCTCCGAAATGCACAAATCCGGGGTAACCAGAATGCATAATATTGGTGAAATGAAGACCTACTGGCTGAATAATGATCTTATCACTTTTCCCAGCGTCAAACACATCTCCTATAAGTCGGGCAGCTCCCTTTTTAAATTGTTTTAAATTCTGATCTGGCTGATGGGTTCCTTCTGGAAACAATGAAATAATCTGATGGTTCTCTAATCTATTAAGACTCTCTCTGAAAGTAGGAGCATTCGACTCTATAATATTGACTTTATCATGTGGTCTGTATACAGGCAACATATTTAACCCTGTGAGCACTTTTTTAGCCAAACGATTCTTAAACACATCTGCTCTTGTAAGAAAATTTAACTGTTTAGGAGAAGTTATGCAGCATAATAAGGGATCTATAAGTGCATTCTGGTGGTTAGAGATCAAGAGTACAGGCGCACCAACATCACAAATCTGAGCTGAATTTCTAACATCTAAATTTCTGTAAAAAAGCCTTATAGACCAATTTACCCAGGGCTTCATTATAGCATATAAAATAGAAATTCTTAGCATTAGATGATTCTATAAAATTAGGCGAAGATAGGCAGTTTGATTCTACTAACGTTTCATTTTCTCACCCCACAACTTATAACCTGACCTTCCAGGTGCTGACCCTTTACAGTCTTCAGGATTTCGCTTAGAAAGAAACATAAATTTAAGGCTGAAAATGATAGGTCGATATCCACTCTCGAAGTAGCGCAGAGTGCCTCTTCCGCTCTCCCATGGAACTATATTAATAAGAGGGACTTCTATGCTAGGAACTATGAAGGTTCCCTTTTCAGCTTTTAAACCAAATGAAATTTTATAATGCAGTTGCACTTGAATTGGCTCAGGAGAATTGGGAGTAATCTCTGGCTGATTGTTGGGTGTAATTTCACTATTCAGCAGAAACCGATAGTCCCCGTTAAAACCAATCCCATTTTGGATAAAAGAATAACTTGAAATCTGCCAAATATTGCTAAAATTCACATAGACAC
>DDEI01000084.1 GCA_002336675.1 Flavobacteriales bacterium UBA1958
GAGTTTTGGTTTTGGAGACTTCGTCATGAATTGGATAGATCCTTTTGGTAAAATTTTCGTTCGGCTATTAAAACTGGTAGCAGTTCCGTTGGTATTATTCTCTATAATAGTAGGTGTGGCCAGTTTAGGAGATGTAAAAAAGCTAGGTTCCATCGGCTGGAAAACCTTAGGAATGTACCTGCTTACTACAGTTTTTGCAGTGACTCTAGGGTTGACAATTGTAAATCTATGGAAACCAGGGGAGCTGGTGAGTAATGAATTTAGGCTAGGAAAAAGAATTGATTACGAGCTTTGGAAAAAGGAAACTGGAGCCAAAGATTTAGATAGTGAATGTTACTCTTGTAAACCAGAAAACGCATCTATTCTAGCCAAAGTCACACAAGAAAGAGAAGAAACGGTTTTAGATGCAAGTGTCCAAGAAAGAATAGACAATGCCAAAAAAACAAAGAATGCAAGCCCTCTTCAGCCTTTAGTAGATGCTATTCCTAGTAACTTGTTTGGTGCACTCACTGAGATGAAAATGCTTCAGATTATTTTCTTCGCTATCTTCTTTGCGGTCATGCTTTTAAAACTCCCAAAGACTCAGTTCAAACCAGTGTTCGATGTTGTAAACGGTCTTAATGAAGTGTTCGTAAAAATGGTTTGGGCCATTATGAATGCCATGCCCTATTTTGTTTTTGCGCTCATGGCTGGTCAGGTTGTTAAGGTAGCTGGGAATGATATTACTAAGCTCGGGGATCTGTTTACCTTCTTACTGCATTATTCGGGAGCAGTTCTTCTTGGATTATTTATTTTAATCTTTTTGGTTTATCCAGGGCTTGTGAGTATGGTAGTTAAGAAAATGAAAGGTTCTAGATTCCTAGGAGGAATGAAAGCTGCTCAGCTTACCGCATTCTCTACATCATCATCAGTAGCTACTTTACCAGTAACTATGGATTGTGTAGAAAACAACCTTGGAGTATCTGAAAGAACTACTAGTTTCGTGCTACCTATTGGAGCTACAGTGAATATGGATGGAACTAGCCTTTACCAGGCAGTTGCAGTGGTGGCCATGGCGCAGCTTCATATGGTAGATTTATCATTCACTCAGCAGCTGATCATTGTGCTAACGGCTTCATTGGCATCTATTGGCGCAGCGGCCATTCCAAGTGCAGGTTTGGTGCTAATGATTATGGTTTTGGGCTCAGTCGGATTAGATGGCGCATGGATTGCATTAATAATTCCCGTAGACCGAATCTTAGACATGGTAAGAACAGTGACTAATGTGACAGGTGACGGAGCAGTTAGCACGATTATTGCCAATACCGAGGGAGAGTTTGAGGTTCCAGATAACAAAGAATAAAATCAAACGCTAGAAGACTGACTCTAACATTGCCGGAAAATGAAGAAAATAATTAAAATTAGTGTTCTCGCATTTGTGTTGCTTTTGTTCACCATAATAGCACTGCCCTTTGTATTTCAAGGAAAAATAGAGGCAGCTGTAAAGACTGCTGTGAATGAAAATATAAATGCTAATGTAAAGTGGACAGATTATGGACTTAGTCTCTTAAAAAGCTTTCCAGATATGACCATTTCTTTAGATTCTTTAACCATAATCGGTAAAAGTGAATTCGAAGGAGTAGTGCTGGTAAGCATGCCTAGATTAGATATCAGTTTAGATATCATGTCTTTATTCGGAGATTCTGCTCAGATTAATTCCTTTTCAGTAAAAAACCCATATATAAATGTAATAGTGACCGAAGAGGGGTCAGCTAATTATGATATAGCTATTCCTTCAGAAGAAGTAGCAGAAGAAGTTTCTTCAGAAGTAAGCTCTTTTAGGTTAGCGCTAGATTCATATGAAATAGAAAACGGAACCATTAGTTACTTGGATACTCCTGGGAATATGATGGTGTACTTAGAGAATTTAAACCACAGTGGTACGGGTGACTTCACCTCCTCGATTATCAATTTAAAGACGAAGACTACAGCAGATGAGTTTGATTTCATCTTTGATGATATCGCTTATATAAATAAAGCTACAACAGACATAAATTTAAATCTGCTTATGGATTTAGATAAAATGAGATTCGATATTGAAGGAAATGAAATATTTCTAAATGAGCTCAAGTTGGTGGCTAATGGATTCGTAGAGATGCCTTCAAGTGACATCGTAATGGACATTAAGTGTAAGGCACCAGACACTAATATTACACAACTTATTTCTCTGATTCCGGCTGAGTACAGAGGGGATTTAGTAGGTGTAAATGCCAAAGGAGCCTTGGCATTAAATGGCTTTATTACTGGAAGCATGACTGAAACAGAACTTCCTGCCATCGGTTTAGATATTCAAATTAAAGAAGGTTTCCTTCAGTATCCAGACCTGCCTGAGTCTATTAATGATATTGTGCTAAGCGCTCTATTTTCTCTTCCTCAAGGAAATAACCTAGATGAGATGAAAGTGGATATTTCTCACTTGAAAATGAATATAGCAGGAAATACTATAGATGCTAGAATGCTCTTCACTAATCCATTTACATCTCAGTATATAGATGCCGCTTTAAAAACAAATTTAGATTTCGATAAATTAAGTAACGCCTTTCCGATAGATGAAACGAAGCTGAATGGAAAATTAAACGCAGATGTCGTATTAAAAGGAAGTGTCTTAGATTTAACTAATCAGAATTTCGATGATTTTTATGCCAATGGCCTTATAGATCTAATAGGCATGAATTTAGATGCCTCCGATACCTATAAGATGAATATAGAAAATGCTCATTTCGATATTACCCCGGCAAGTATAAAAATTTGCGATTTTAAAGGAAAAATTGGAGAAAGTGACTTCGATGCCACGGGTAAATTAGATAACTTCTTAGCCTATGCATTTAATGATGAAAAGTTAAAAGGCACATTTGACTTTAGGAGTAACACTATGAATATGGATGACTTCATGACTTCTGAGGAGTCTACAGAAGATGTCTCTGGAGATGCTGTAGAAGAAGTATACGTAGCTATTCCAGATAACCTAGATTTCGATTTAACGGCAGACATTAAGAAGCTTATTTATGAGGGAACGGAGATGACCAATATAACGGGTCTAATCGGTGTGGATGAAGGCACGGCTGAGTTGCAAAATGTGAAAGTGAACTATTTAGAAGGAAGTATAATCTTAGATGGGAAATATACCACAAAGAATAGAGAAAAGCCTCTTTTAGATATTGCCTATAACTTAAAGAACTTAGATATAGCTGAGACGAGTAAATCATTCGATATGATTTCTCAATTAGCGCCAATAGCTAAATACTGTACAGGGAAGTTTGGTTCTGAACTTAGTTTTACTGCAGAGTTAGGAAAAGACATGTTTCCTTTACTAGAAACACTGTCGGCCAAAGGGAATTTAAGTATAGATGCTTTAGAGATAGAGAAGTTTCAGCCGTTAAATGAAATAGCAGCTAAACTGAAACTTGGAGAATTAGCGAAGCAGACCATAGATAATGTGAAAATGAGCTTTTCAGTAGATGATGGGAAAGTTACCGTCAATCCCTATGAGATTGAGTTAAACGGCATGAAGACTACCATTTCTGGATGGGCTAATTTTAGTTCAGAAATGGATTATGTGGTGGATATAGATGTTCCGTTTAGCAATCTGCCTCAGTCGGGAACGGACTTCGCCAATGATCTGTTAGGCAAAGTAAATCTACTAGGCTCGAACTTCAGTGTTAATGAGATTATCCCTGTGAAAATTAGGGTAACAGGAACGATGCTAAACCCTAAGATAGATTTAAGTAAAGTAGGAAGCGGTCTAGTTCAAAGCGCTAAAGAGAAAATAAAAGAAGAAGTAAAAGAACTAGTTCAGGAAAAGGTAGAGGAGCTGAAAGAAGACGCTAAGGCTAGAGCCAAAGAAGAAGCGGGCAGATTAATGGTTGCAGCTACCGCCCAAGCAGAAAAAGTTAGAGCAGAAGGAACTCAGCTGGCAGACAAAGGAAAAGAAGAGGCTTATAAAGCTGCACAGCGTATCCAAGATGCGGCTAAAAAACCATGGGAAAAAGTAGCAGCGAAATTAGCGGCGGATAAAGCCAAGAAAAAAGCGGATGAAGCGTATGTAAAGGCTTTAGCTACCGTCAAGACTAAATCAGATAAAATTATAAGTGACGCACAAAAAAGAGCCGATGGTTTATTGGATTAAGAAAATGATTTTTTGTGGAGTGTTTGTGTTTTGCTACGCAGATCCTTTGACAGCTCAGGAATGTGGTATAGAGTTAGAAGCTGAAGCCATCAAGTTATTAGAGAAATCTAAGAATAAGAAGAAATATAGGAGTGCCCAAAGAACTCAGTTCTTGAGAGATGCGTTAGAAATAGATGAGGAATGTCTAGAGTGTAGATATTTATTAGGGAAAAAGGCATACAGAAGAGCCAAAAATGAAACCTATGATTTCACTGAAGCTAACACCTATTTAGCGCCTTTAGTTGAGCTCTGTCCAGAATACCATTCAGACCCTTATTTTTATCTGGGAGCAATGTCTTATGCAGAGCGGAGGTATACGGATGCTTTAGATTACTTCGATAAGTTTATACACTTCCCTTCTGATGACGAGTCTAAGTTTAGTAGGGATTATGACAAGAACTATGAGACGGTAAAAGCAGCGATTCCTTCAGTGGGGTTCTTTAAAAAGTATGCTGAAAACCCAGTGGACTATAATCCTAAACTAGTAGAAGAAATTAGTTCTAAAGAAGGAGAAGAATATCTGCCAGTATTATCTCCAGATAATGAAATCATCTTTTTTACTAAGAAGCACCCAAAGAAAAGCAAGGGAATAATAGGAGATAACTGGGTCGAGGAGTTCACCATGAGTAAAAGGAAAGACATTAACTCCAAGTTCGAAGAACCTAAAGCACTTAGTGCTCCTTTTAATCTAGGAGACAATTATGGTGGAGCTACTATTTCTGTAGATAATGAAGAGATGTATATAGCCAAGGTAAATCCTAATGGGATGAATCCTCAAAACATAGATATCTACAAGACTACTTATGCTAAGAGTTATGATGAGGTAAAAGGATATGATACATACAAATGGAGTAAGTTAGAAAGTGTAGGAGATCATATTAACACCAAACAAGGATGGGAAGCGCAGCCCTCTTTATCTTCAGACGGGAAGCTGTTGTTTTTTGCCTCTGCTAGGCCAGAGAGTGTTTTAGGGCCAGATGGCAACCCTAGTGTGGATATATACTTTTGTGAGAGACAGTCAGATGATTCTTGGGGGAATCCTCAAAATTTAGAATCTGTAAATACTAAGGGAAGTGATAAGACTCCTTTTATGCATTCGGATTCTAGAACGCTTTACTTTTCATCCAATTTACATAGGGGTTTTGGAGGTTTTGATCTATTCTTTACTCGCCAGTTGGATGATGGAACATGGTCTGATCCAGAAAATTTGGGAGCACCTATTAACTCTGAGAAAGATGAGGAAGGATTAATAGTGGCTACAGATGGAAAGCTTGCTTATTTTTCGAGTAAAATGGAGGGAAGCTACACGAGGGATATCTTTAGTTTCGAGCTTCCTGAAAGAGCTAAGCCTCAGAAAGTCATTATCCTTAAGGGAACAGTAAAAGATGAGAATGATGAGGTAGTAAAGGATATGGAGATTGAAATAAAGAGTGATAGCAGAGATGATCTTGAGACTATTAAAATAAATCAGGAGGACGGAAGCTATGCAGCCATAATAAATGTAGAAAAAGACGAGGATGTAGTCGTGATGATGAAAAAAGATGGTTACGCTTTTAACGCCCAACTGCTAACCACTAAAGACGAATTAAAAAAGCCTGATGTAATAGAACTCATAACACAAGTTCAAAAAACAGAAGCCAATAAGCCTTTTTTGATAAGAGACATTAACTACAGAACCAGTTCTAGTGATATAGATAATGAGTCTAAGACGATATTAAAACTCTTTGCTATTTATTTGAAAGAAAACCCTAGTCTTAAAATAGAAATCAGAGGGCATACAGATGATGTGGGAAATCTTACTGATAATCTGGCGCTGAGCACAGATAGAGCTTTTGAGGTGCTGGGTTATTTACAAGAACATGGGATAGAATCTGGAAGGTTAAATTATAAAGGTTTTGGTCCAAATAAGCCTTTAGCTTCAAATAAAACTTCTGAAGGGAGATTAAAAAACAGACGGACAGAGTTTGTAGTTACTAAAATGTAACCGAATTTAGCTCTCTAAAATTTTATAAAAATGACTAAAAATATATTTATCGGTTCGTTAGTTTTAACGGTATTGTTGTATAGCTGTTCTGGGCCTGTGGAGCCTACTAAAG
Source organism: Flavobacteriales bacterium UBA1958 (assembly GCA_002336675.1). GTDB lineage: Bacteria > Bacteroidota > Bacteroidia > Flavobacteriales_D > Sanyastnellaceae > ASP10-05a. The sequence continues at coordinate 6,301 of DDEI01000084.1, forward strand.
TAGAAGGAAGCAAATCATTTTATGGGACAGAAATTTCTTTGGAACAAGCGCTGTCTATTAATGAACTAACCAATCAAATGAAATCAAAGGATTCATTGGTAGATGTTTTGATAGAAGGAGAGATAGTTGAAACCTGCGCTGTAAAAGGATGTTGGATGACAATAGCTAATCAGGAGGGTGAAGACTTAAGAGTAAGGTTTAAAGACTATAGCTTTTTCGTGCCTACAGAAGGAGCAGAAGGAAAGGAGGTAGCTTTTAAAGGAATAGCTTTAAAGAGTTCTGAATCTGTAGAAATGCAACATCATTATATTGATGATGCAGATTTAAGTGATGCAGAAAAAGCCAAACAAAAAGAGGCTATTACTGAGCCGAAGGATGTGATTTCATTTGAAGCGGTAGGAGTTGTAATTACCGGGATGGCAGAGAGTAAATAAAAAATTAATAATCACAAAAAAAAAGGGGCAGAAAGACCTCTTTTTTTTCATAAAACTGTCATCATTAATAGTGGATTAAAGCCTATTTTTCCCTTAACTCTTTTATCTTAGCCACATGTTACTCGAGAATCTTCAGTTAGAAAAATCGGATTTACCATTATTAGAAAATGTAGACTATATCTCTCATCCTAAAGATTATAGAGACATGAGGCTTTTGACACTCATGATTGTAATGTTCTTACTCTCTGGGTTTTGGGTTATGCAATTGGTTTTTTTGAATATGACTGCTATGGGAGTTATATTCATAATTTGGGTAGGCTTACTTTCTGTAATTTTATTTGAAGAAATTAAAGGATTTAAAAAAAGAGGCTACGTCTTAAGGCAAAGAGACATCACCTATAAAAAAGGGTTTCTAATCCATTCTCAGACCACTATTCCTTTTAATAGAGTGCAACATTGTGAAACTACCCAAGGGCCTTTGTCAAGAGCTTTTGGGTTGATGAGCTTAAAGGTGTTTACCGCAGGAGGAGCTAGTTCGGACTTAAGGATATCGGGCTTAAGACCGGAAGAAGCTAACCGTCTCAAAGATTTCATTACAGAAGCTTCTTCCACGTATGAGTGAATATACGTTTGAGGAGTTTAATCACCAGAACATTTTAGGCGTAATTATCATTTTTGCGCAGAGTGTGAGAAAAATGCTGAATGCATACCTAGCATTTTTTGCTTATTCTATATTTTCTGATGGCGTAGGGAAATATGTGTGGTGGTTTTTTGGAATTTCATTAGTCTTCACTGCTTTGACTTCAGCGCTCAAGTATAGAAATTTCAGGTTCAAGCTGGATGAAACTCAACTTGTTTTAAATTCAGGAATCTTCACTAAAGACGTAATGAATATTCCTCTGGACAGAATTCAAAGTGTGCAAATGCATCAAAACTTTATTCAGCGGATTTTAAGAATTACGGGTTTAAAGATAGACACGGCAGGTTCATCATC
>DDEI01000065.1 GCA_002336675.1 Flavobacteriales bacterium UBA1958
ACTGAACCCTATAGAGAGTTATGTTCTCCCTTCCGGAGGTTACGTTGTTATTTCTAATGAATCCGGAACTTCTGCGTTGCAAACTTTTGGAGAAACCGCCTCTGCAAGTTCATTCTCGGCATTGACTAATTCAGGTGACAGTCTTACGCTGTTGTATAACGGAACTGTAATTGACAGGGTCGTGTATGAAGATGACTGGTATTCAGATGCTGTAAAAGAAGATGGAGGATGGTCTTTAGAGCGCATTAATCCTAACGCATTATGCAGCGGTAGTCAGAACTGGATAGCGTCTAATTCAGTGCTCGGAGGAACTCCAGGAATTCAAAACTCTGTAAATGATGAAACACCAGATACTGAGGTACCGAACATAACTTCGGCTTCTTTAACAAATGAGACCTTAATTTTTTTACAAGCAGATGAAATTTTAAACGAGGTTTTAGAGACAACAAATTTTTCTGTTTCTGGAGGATACGAAATTTCAGCAGTTCAGCTGACTTCATCGGCCAATGGGATTCTTGTAACTTTGGATGAGCCAGTGGAAGTAGGAGTGCCGTTTACTATCATCGTTTCAAGTCTTACAGATTGTGAAGGAAATGAAAACACTTCCATTACAGAATGGCAGATAGCGTCAGGTTTTCCCGCAGAGGTTGGAGATATCATTATAACAGAAATTATGGCAGATCCTTCTCCACAAGTAGGGTTGCCCGAGGTTGAATATGCAGAACTTTATAATGCATCTGATTTATTTATAGACATTTCAGATGCCGAATTTAGTGGAGCCGCATTTACATCTTCTGTTATTCTAGCTCCTGGGGAGTATAGGGTGATTATGAGTGAAGAAGATATAGCCAGTAATTTTATTTTTAGCGGAGCATCTGGCATGACTGGTTGGGGCAGTACTTTCCTTACTAATTCTGGTAAAGAGCTAATTCTAGCTACTTCAAATGGAGTGATAGATGAAGTGACTTATAACAACACGTGGTACCAGGACTCCGATAAAGACGCGGGAGGCTGGTCACTAGAGTTAATTAACCCTACTCACCCATGCAGTGACAAAGCCAATTGGAGAGCTTCAGAAAGTATTTTTGGCGGTTCTCCAGCGGAGCTAAACTCAGTATTTTCTGTAGCTGAAGACACTCAAGCTCCCCAAGTAATATTGGCCTATGCCTTTCTCTCTAATTCCATTTTTATAGAATTTGATGAGCCGGTGAGTGAATCATCTTTTTCGTCAGCAGTGATTTCATTGAGTGGAGAGAATTCCAATAGCATTACCTCGCAGGGTTTAAGAAGTATCATTGTTAATTTTCAAGAGGGATTGACTCCTGCTCTAGAGTATACACTATCCGTTTCTGGCATAGAAGATTGTTGGGGAAATGTTAGTGCTACACAGGAAGTAAGAATAGGCCTGCCCGAACAAGCAGAAGCAGGAGATTTAATCATAAATGAAGTTCTTTCTAACCCACGCGGATCAGGCTCGGATTATGTAGAAATTTATAACAATTCCAATAAAATCATAAGTCTTCAAAATTGGCATTTGGCCAATAGAAATGCAGGTCTTATAGATAGTCAAGAGTTAATCACAGAGTTCCCTCTCCCTATATTTCCAGGAGATTATGCGCTGTTCACAGAGTCCCTAGGGGACGTCGCAGTAAATTACCCGAATGCTGCCGTAAATAAGTTCATCGTAATGGATTTACCTGCATACAGTAATGATGATGGAGATGTGGTTTTGTTATTGCCAGATAACGAAATTAGCGATGAGTTTGGGTATTCTTCAGATTATCATTTCGATCTTTTAGATGAGACAGATGGAGTCTCATTAGAGAGAATTAGCTTTACTGTGCCTACACAAAACTCAGACAACTGGTCAAGCGCAGCAGAGAGCGAAAACTATGGGTCTCCTGGGTACAGAAATTCCCAAACCCAATCTAAAATGACTGCTGGAGGAACAGTTTCTGTTTATCCTCCAGTATTCTCTCCTGGTGGCTCTCAGGATATAAACAATCTAGAGATTTCGTATTCATTTAGCGTTAACTCTCAGGCGGCTAGTGTTACCATCTATTCTAAGGATGGCGTAAAAACGAGAGTGTTAAAATCCAATATTCTCATAGGTTCTGAAGGGACTTTCTTTTGGGATGGAGCAGATGATCAAGGGAGAGCAGTTCCTACTGGGATTTATGTAATTTACTTCGAAGTGTTTGGTTTAGATGGAAGTGTAGGAGGGTATAAAGTTCCTGCCACTGTAGCTTACAGGTGATAATGAGAATTAATTTCACCGAAATACCCGCTCCGCTATTGAAGGAATCCTACTTGTTAGGAGAGCCTTGGATGTTCTATATTTTTATATTTATAGGAGTGTTAATAGCGGGGACTCAGTGGAATTATTCTAAGAACATCAGAGAGATTTTTTATGCAGTCATAAATATTCGAATGCTCAGAGAAATACTGAGGGAAGAAATAGTTTTGACCAGTAGAACTAGCCAATTGCTTATAGTCCTTTCTCACCTGTCTTTAGCCCTATTTTTTTATCTATCTTTTTCTTATTATGAGATAGGAATAGCCGGAGTAAGTCTTTCAGGATTTTTAAAGTATCTGCTAATATTGACTATTCTTACTTTCATTTACTTTGTGAAAATAGTAATAATCCGAGGGATGAGACTTTTGTTTAATGGCGATTATTCGCTTAGAGAATATGAGTTTAATTATGGCTTGCTTTTGAAGGTGGCAGGTATTGGATTGTTCCCGCTTAGTTTGTTACTAGCTTATTCTAAAGTCATCCCTAGTGATTTTTTGGTGCTGATAGGGCTAATTCTAATAGTAGCCAGTATAGTTTGGAGATGGGCTCGAGGTTGGCTAAACGCCGTAACAAACAGAATTTCTATTGTCTATATTATTTTATACCTTTGCACGCTCGAAATTTTACCTGCGGTGGTATTATTAAAAGTTCTGCTTGTCAGGTCTTAAAAGTACTGCTCCTAAAACAAGATAACGATGGAGGCTAAAGTAAAGGAAAAAGTTAAAACGATCTTAATTTCTCAACCAAAACCTGAGGGCGATAATAAGTCACCTTATACCGCTTTATCTAAGAAACATAAGCTTAAGATTGATTTCAGACCGTTTATTCATGTAGAGCCCACTCATGCTCAGGAATTCAGGCAGAATAGAATCTCTATACTTGAGCATACGGCTATTATCTTCACTTCGAGAGTTGCCGTAGACCACTTTTTTAGAATGTGTGAGGAGACGAGAGCCACGGTTCCTGATACTATGAAGTATTTCTGCTTGAGCGAGACTACTGCTTTTTATTTACAGAAATATGTAGTTTATCGAAAGAGGAAAATATTTCACGGTAGAGTTACTTTCGTAGAGTTGGTGGAGATTATGAAGAAACACAAGCAAGAGAAATTCTTAGTTCCGTGTTCCAATCTGCTGAAGCCGAGCATTCCCGAGCTGCTTATAGAGAATAAGTTTCACCACAGCATAGCTCCTATGTACAGAACGGTATGTAGCGATTTGAGTGATTTGGCAGATGTGAAGTATGATATGTTAGTTTTCTTTAGCCCTTCAGGAATAGAGTCGTTAATGAAAAACTTCCCTGATTTCAAGCAGGGAGATACCGTGTTGGCCACTTTCGGACCTACGACTGCTAAGGCAGCTGAAGCAGCCGGATTAAGAATAGATATTCTTGCTCCGCACCCAAAGGCTCCCTCAATGTCTATGGCTATACAGCAATTCATAACTGGTAAATAAAAGGACGTTACTTCTTCATTTACAATCAGTGAATTCACCTAGAAAACTTGAGAAGAAAGAACTTCTTTCCAGTAAGAAGTCAATTCAATCCATATTTGACAATGGGTTAACAATAAAGGCTTACCCATTATTTATTTCCTTCGAGGTGGTTGACTCAAAGCATTCTGAAATTAAAGTGCTTTTTTCTGTGAGTAAAAAAAGACAGAGATTAGCTGTTCGTAGAAATGGAATTAAACGAAAGCTTAAAGAATCGTATCGACTCAATAAGTTACCTTTGCGAGAGTTTATTTTAAAAGAGGGGTTGAGTCTTAATCTTATGATTATCCAAGTAACTGGTGACAAAGTCCCCTATTCCACCATCGAAAAGAAAATGATAAAAGGGCTGTCTAAGCTAAAGGAAAGTTTAATTAAATCGAATTAGATTCATGAGAAAGCTGACAAATAGATTTTATATAAACATGTTAGGTCTACTGCTTTTAGTATCCCTGTCATCAGCGGCTTTCATTAAATATTTTGAGGTCTCTAAAAACCTGGAAGTGTTCACCACCCTATATAAGGAGTTGAATCTTTACTATGTGGATGAAACTAATCCAGGAGAGTTAATGAAAACAGGTATAGATGCCATGTTAGAATCTTTGGATCCATATACTGTATATTATCCAGAGTCAAGAATAGAAGAGGCGCGCTTCATGCAGACTGGACAGTACGGGGGAATAGGCATAAATGTCGAAAGTATAGACGATAAGATTATTATCAATGATGTTCTGCAAGGCTTCCCTGCTGCTAGTGAAGGTTTAAAGCCTGGAGATGAGATTATCAGTATAGATGGCCAACTTCTCAAACAATTAAAGCCAGATCAGTTGGACGGTCTGCTTAAAGGAAATGTAGGAACATCTCTAACCATTGATTATAGAAGAGCTAATGAACAAAAGGAGGTTCTGCTAACTAGAGCACAGATTAAGATAAATGAAGTGCCGTATTTTGGTATGATAAACGAAACTGATGGGTATATAAAACTCAATAGTTTCACTAAAACATCTAGTATGAGTGTTCGCTCTGCTTTAATGAGTTTAAAGTCCAAAAGCGGAGCCCAAAGAATAGTTCTCGATTTAAGGGGTAATGGCGGTGGCCTTCTAAAAGAAGCAGTAAATATCGTAGGTCTTTTTGTAGATAAAGGAGAGCGAGTAGTAAGTACTCGAGGCAAAGTAGATAGTTGGAATAAAGTGTACGAAACTAAAGCAGCTCCTATAGCTCCAGACATGCCTTTAATCGTCCTGATAGATGAGAATTCGGCGAGTGCGTCAGAAATAGTAAGTGGAGCCCTGCAAGACCTAGATAGAGCTGTAGTGATTGGGAGACAAAGTTTTGGAAAAGGGCTGGTTCAGCGAACCAAAGATTTGGTTTACAATTCTAGGATGAAATTAACAATAGCTAAATACTATATCCCTAGTGGAAGATGCATTCAGAGATTAGATTACTCAAATAAAGAAGACGGAAAGGTTATGGCCATAGCGGACTCATTAATTAAACCTTTTGAAACTAGAAAAGGCAGGCCCGTTTTCGATGGTAGAGGTGTAGACCCCGATGTTCTCATGGAGAAATTAGGAGAGAGTGAACTATTAAAAAGTTTGAAGACGAATTATGTACTCTTTGATTATGTTAATGATTACGCGACTAATTCTCAAAAGCCAGACACAGTAATTAATTTTAAGTACGAAGATTATGATGGGTTTAAGGTCTGTGCGATTTCCGCGAATTTTGACTACTCTACAGCTTCTTACAAGAAAATGATGGAGTTAATAGAAGTAACTAAAAAAGAAAATTACTTTACCGAAACACAGAATGAAATAGTTACGTTGACTAATGGTCTAGCTCCAAATATTTCTGTTGATTTAGACAGATATAAGTTTGAAATTCTTCCTATTCTAGAGAAAGAAATAGTGAAACGACTATTCTTTGAAAAAGGAGGAATCCAATACGGCCTGCTTCATGATCCCTATATCGCTGAAAGCGTAAAAACGTTTAACTCGAATTATAGTTCTATTTTACAATAGAATAAATGGCCGGATTACTTCCAATTTTTAACTCTAAGCGTTTAAACGTACTGTTTCTAATCGGGGCATCGTTTATAGCCATAGGAATACCTTTTTCTCTAGTTATGATGAGTATGGGTACTATCGGAGTTTCGGTAGTATATATTTTAGAAGGAGGGTTTGAAGAGAAATTCAGAAAACTGAATCATCCAGTTTTAAAGCCTATCATAGCCTTAATCCTATTACTTGTAATCGCCCTCTTTTGGACTTCCGACATCAAAACGGGAGTTAGAATGATAAGAAAGGTAATACCACTCTTGGTGATTCCCTTAGTTTTCTCTGGAATTTCATCTGTGAGCAAACGACAAATCAATCTATTGATCTGGGCTTTTGTGGCGGCTACAGTATTATCGGTTTTAATAAATATGGGAGTAGCTTTCTACAGTGAAGCGCTCACTCTAGGTAACCCTAGAAAAATCTCATTGTTCGTTTCACATATTAGGCTTTCCCTGTATATAGTATTGAGTATTGTTTGGGTTTGCTACTCCAATATTCATTGGGCTTTGAAGATTTTAATTGTTTCTGTATTGAGTATTTTCGTTTTTTTGGCTCAAACAGTCACGGGAATGATTTTACTTTTTGTGATTTCTATAGCTCTTCTGCTTGGCGTATTAGCCATAAATGGAAATAAGGCTTTTAAGTATTTTAGATTGATTTTCTCTACTATTATCTTCATGGTTTTTGGGTTTTTAGCATACACCACCTATGATTTTTATGATTCAAATTTTCCAGAGGCTACACCTGAGTTTACCGAAAATGGCAAAAAATATAACCCTGAATTGGAGAACGGATTTATTGAGAACGGAAATTTCTTATGGAGTTATGTCAGTTTTTCTGAACTAGACAAGGGGTTTAAGTCTGCTACAGGCCAGTCGTTATGGGCTAAAAATAAGGATGGTTATGATAATTATGCAATACTTATCCGCTACTTAAACAACAAGGGGCTAAAAAAAAATGCTGCAGGCATAAGTCAATTAGATTCCGCAGATTTTCAGCGCATTCTTCTTGGTAACCCTTACCCTGATTTGTTCAAGTACAAAGGTTTTTCGAAGAGAGTAAGGGGGATTCTTTTTCATTTAGAAAAGAGTCGGTTTAGCAAAGATTTCAGCGGAAATTCTCTAGCAGAGAAGATAGTTTTCCAAACAGCAGGATGGAAAGCTTATCTGAACTCTCCGATCATAGGAGCGGGCACCGGGGACATGAAAGAGGCTCTGGCTGGTTATTATGATGATGTTTACCCGAATTTGCCAGAGGAGAGAAGGAGAAAGCCGCATAATCAATATATTTCATACTTAATTTTAGCCGGACCATTGGCCGTCTTTTTATTAATTATGATTTTTGTACAGCAGTGGAGAAATGTCCCAGCACAGTTTATAAGCTTTGGCAAAGCATTTGTAATTATTGTATTAGTATCTTTTCTTGGAGAGGACACTATGGGGTCACAGGCAGGAGTGACCTTCGTAGCTTTTTTCTCAGGGCTCATATTCTTGCTTAAGCCGAGGGAAGAAAGAGAGTAATTAAGCGTTCCAATACTTAATTATTTCGTGCTTTTATTTCCGCAAGACCTTTGTACTTTAAGTGTACTCCCCTCGCGGAGATTTTAGCTATTTGAAGTCCCAGTCTGCCATCGAGAAAACCTCGTTTTAGCAAATACATTTTAATAAATTTAGCTACACCGCTTATGAAAGGTTTTAAGGGCCCGAAAGCTTTTTTCGCATGAAACATTTTTTTTGCCGATAAACCGGCGTATTTTTTAGTGCGCGCTATGTGGTCTGCTTTGGATTTGTACGAATAGTGGAGTAAATCGCCAGGAAGATGTTTAATCCTCAGTTTTTTAGGAAGGAGAAGTGTTTCGTGCACGAAATCACCAGTCCAACGAATATAACGCTTATTAAAAATTCTGACTTTTACATCTGGATACCACCCTGAGTGCCTTATCCATTGTCCACAATAGTTAGTTAGCCTGTTAAAACTATAGATACCTTCTAGACCTGAATTTTTTTGAAGCAAAATTGATCTTTTAAGAGCAGGGCTGATTACTTCGTCTGCATCTATACTCAGGATGAAGTCGTTTTTTGCAGAAGTATTTCCTAAGTTTTTAGTCTTAGTATACCCCAGCCATTGAGACTCTATAATTGTGGCTCCTAATGCTCTGGAAATAGCTAAAGTCTTATCAGTACTTCCAGAGTCTACTACCAAAACTTCGTCCACGACTTCTAACAAAGACAAGATACACCTTTCGATGTTCTTCTCTTCGTTTTTAGTGATTATTACAGCAGTAAGTGAGGTATACATTTTGGACAATAGTATAAAACTTATACCAAACTATGAGGAGTCTGAATTATTTATTGAGGCAATCCATTATGATTTTATAAAAACTTCTGTAAAAACGGTCATTCTTGTTAATAAGAAATGTTTGAACAGCACCATGAGATGAGTAATTTTGTTAGCAAATAAATTGGTCATGAACGTACTTGTTTTAGGTTCTGGAGGTAGAGAACATGCCTTAAGTTGGAAATTAGCTCAGTCTAGTCAGATGGAGAGATTATATATAGCGCCTGGGAATGCAGGAACTGCCAATGTCGGTGAAAATGTAGAGTTAGACCTTATGGATTTTGCAGGAATTGCCGAGTTCGTTCAAGCGAATGATGTTGGTCTTATTCTCGTCGGGCCTGAACAGCCTTTAGTGGCAGGAATTAAGGATTATTTTCAAGCTCGACCAGAAATAAAGACTTCAGTTATAGGCCCTAGCGCATCAGCCGCTAGACTTGAAGGGAGTAAAAGTTTTGCCAAACAATTTATGGTGAAGCATAATATACCTTGTGCTAAGTCAGAAACATTTACAAAATCTACTAAATCCAAGGCTTCTGGTTTTTTAGCTACGCTTAAGCCTCCTTATGTAATAAAAGCAGATGGTTTAGCTGGAGGTAAAGGCGTAGTAATTTGTGAAACACTCAAAGAAGCCAAGACAGTAGTGAAAGACATGCTCATAAATGGAAATTATGGAGATGCAGGTAAGAAAATAGTTATAGAAGAATTTTTACCCGGGATAGAGGTTTCTATGTTTGTGGTTACAGATGGTTCTGGATACAAAATTCTGCCCTCTGCTAAAGATTATAAGCAAGTAGGAGAAGGTGATACAGGACCGAACACAGGTGGGATGGGGGCTATTTCTCCGGTGGCTATTGTAAGCAGAGAGTTTATGGAGAAGGCAAAAAATCAAGTAATTATTCCTACGCTTAAAGGCTTAAGAGCAGATGGGATTGATTTTGAAGGGTTTGTTTTCTTTGGGCTTATGAAAGTTGGTGGTGATCCTTATGTTATCGAGTATAATGTTAGACTTGGAGACCCTGAAACCGAAGTAATTATTCCTAGAATAAAATCAGACCTACTTCATATTTTGGATGGTGTGGCCACTAAGACTTTATCGGAGTGTGATGTGGAAATAGATGAACGAACAGTAACCACAGTAGTTTTGACAGCTCAAGGGTATCCTGGCAAGTATAAGAAAGGAGAGGGTATTACTGGACTAGAGAATGTTAAAGACTCTCTCGTATTTCATGCGGGTACTAAATTAGCTTCGGGTAAAATAGTTTCCAATGGAGGGAGAGTTATGGCTGTGACTTCTTACGGTGCAGATATACCAGGAGCCCTGAAAAAATCATACAAATCAATCGATTTAATCGATTTCACAGGAAAGTCTTACAGAAAAGATATTGGTTTTGACTTAGTAAAACAAAAGGCATAAGTATGTATCAACAATGGCGGAAGAGATGCGCTTACTTCAGTGTCCCGCTGCTTTTAGCTTTCTTGTTATACTTCCGTTGCATAGATAACCAAAGAAATAATCCAACTGCTCCCAGGGCTATGAATGCGTAGTTTGGTAGCTCACCTAAAGGAACCAATACGGTATCGAAAGTCCATGTAAGTAAATCACCTATTTCTCTTAAAATACTGTTTAAATTCATGACTAAAAATTTCACCACAAAAGTACAAAAGTTTATAATAATTCCAGCTCTCGAAAATGACACGAAATAGATTAGTTTTTTCACAGCCTTATTTAGAGTTCCTCCTGCCTTTATTGAGTGCCGTCATGTTCATTCCTATCTTGTTTAATGCCGATATTATCTCCGTCGGGGATACACTAAAGATTATTGGCAATTTACCTTTTAAAGGGGATTATTTTAATTCGGGAGGAGTCATTTATGCTATTTGTACGTTTTCTACTTTGCTTTTAAGCTGGGCGTTAAATAATTTGATAAATAATCATGATTTACTCTATAAGACTAATTATCTGCCCTCTCTTTTAGCTGTGATTTATACAGCGGTAATCGTCTATTCAGAAGGGTTAAGCATGGCTTTGATCAGCATACCATTTATTTTACTTTCTTTAGCTAGTCTTCTTAATAGCCTTGGTGAATTGGGGCGATTAAGCTCTGTTTTTAATTCGGGTTTTTTCTTAGGGTTAGCCATCCTTTTGGATTCATACGCTATGGCGGCAACACCTATTTATTTAGGCGCTCTAATCCTACTTAGACCAATCGAATTTAGAGGTGTTTTCGTCTTTCTCTGTGGAGTGATAAATATTATCTTGGTTATAGTGCTGATGGAGGTCATTTGTAGAGGAGAGCTACCTCAAGTTAAAGATTGGATTAGTTTCTATCCAAGCGGTCAAATTCAAAACGCCCCATTAGTCTCGTGGATATTGATAGCGAATTATTCATTTTTATCAATATTAGGATTGATTTGTTTGCCCTCTTATTTAGGAGGTATGGGTAATAAAGCAAAGGAAAAGGGAAGGTTGTTATTGATTAGTTTTTTTATTCTTCAACTTTTTGTAAGTGTTTTTGGGCATAGATACAGTCAAGATTGGTCATTCTTTTATTTCGTCCCAAATGTTGTTTATTTCTCTGTTTTAGCATACTTGTCCATCTCAAATAAGTACTTGATTGCTTTGCTTAATACTTGTCACTTGATCTTAATCGGAATTATTGTTTACCATTTAGATACGAATTAGGGAACTAAATTGTTTTTCTCTCGTACAAAAAAAGACAGATACTGATGTCTGTTAAATTACGTTCAAATGAAAAAACAATTAATTTTCGCTAGTTTTATTTTATTATTTTCTTTTCAAGGTATTTCTCAGAATTCATTGTCTCCAGACGATGAAGATTTTGAAATTAATACTGGTGCAGAGTTCTCGATAGAAGTAGATTCTTCCATTCTTCCTGGACAGAATGATTTGTTTCCTGAAGTAACATCAGTAATGTCTGGAGAATGGGGGTCTTCTGATACTTGGGATTGCAGCTGTGTTCCTGACAATCAAAATTCTGTAACTATATCTGCAAATCATAGTGTCAGATTTAATTCCGATATTGAGGTGTTTACTCTTCATGTTACAGAAGCCGCTGAGTTGGTTGGCGAAGCAGAAAACACTATTACGGTTAATGGAGACCTAGCATTTTATGGTTCAACTGTGCTAACTGATGTTGAGATCAGTTTTGGGGGAGTCTCAGACCAAACGTTATTTGGTAATTGCTATATAGAAAAATTATTTTTCACTGGGGTTAACGATATAAATTTGGAAGGTAATTTATTTATCACGAAAGAAATTTGGGTTGGCGCAGCTACCCTGAACACAAACGGAGCTCTAAACTTATCGTTTAACGATGAGGGGATAGGAGAAATCGCCCCTATTTTTGACGGAACAGTAAATGGGAATATTTCTGTGTCTAGAGAAATAGCGCCTACTGCCTCGGGATGGATAAGTCTTGCTTCGCCTGTCGCTAATGCCAACCTCAGTGAAATTGTAGATGATTTTGTAACTACCGGCTTCATAGGCGCGGATTACCCTGTTCATAACTTTACAAGCGTAAGTTACTATGCGGAAGAGTCTTATGACGCAAGCGCTGATTTTGTAGGAGTGGAGTCCGCGAACGATTTGATGGAAATAGGTAGAGGTTATTACGTCTATGCCTCTATTGGAAATTATATTTTCGATGTGAATGGTTTACCTAATCTTGGTGAGGTTGATATTCCTGTGAGTTTTACGAATAATAGTAATCCAGCTGCTGATGGTTTGAATTTAGTTGGAAATCCCTATGCCGCCACTCTTAACTGGGATAGCCAAACGGGATGGGATAGAAATAATTTAGCTGGGGCGCTGTATGTTTGGGATGTTTCTCAAAAGCAATTTAGAACATATTTAAATGGTTTAGGGGTCAATGGAGGTTCTGCCTTTATTCAGCCATTAGAATCGTTTTGGGTAATGGCAACAGGAGAAAATCCTGCGTTAAGTTTGAATGAATATTCTAAATCTTTACATAGTTCAGATACACAAGAATCATTACCAAGTATTTCTGTTACTATAAGCAACGGGAATTGGTCTGATGATTTAGCAATTACCACAAAATCCGAAGCCACAATGATGTTCGAACCAACATTGGATGCATTAAAGTTTTATGGAGATAACTCTGTACCTAATATTAGCACCCTATCCTCAGATGATGTGAAATTAGCTATAAATAGTATTCCGGAATTTTCTGAAGCACAGGATATTCAAATGATGGTGAACATTCCTACAGAGGGAAATTATACACTTTCATTCGCAGGTGTAGATGAATATATCGCTAATCAGTGTATCGGATTCGAAGATTTAATTACGGGTGAATTATATGATTTAGCCGTGACCACAGAAATAGAGTTTTCAAGTCTCGTGGTTGAAGATGAAATAAGATTTATTTTTCATATTGGGTCTCCGGTTAGAGCAGATGCCATTGGTGTTTCGTGTAACGGAGGCGATGATGGTATCATCGTTGCCGAAGGTGCTGGAGATGGACCTTGGACATACACATGGTTTGATCAAGAGATGAATTTTCTTGGAGAAGCTACAGATGAATTTTCAGAGTTTCCTGTAACAGGCTTATCAGCAGGCGATTATACATTAGAAGTCGAAAATAATGACTACTGTGGATCTTTGACGGTAGAGGTTAATATTTTAGAGCCAGAGGAGCTACTGGAGATTTCTGAGGAAATTTACGATGTTGCTTGTGAAGAAGATGGTACGGGAGTAATTGCTTTGAGCATAACCGGCGGAGTTCAGCCTATAGATGTCCAGTGGGATAATGAGCTAACTGGGACTAATATTGAAGAGTTAAACGCTGGAGATTACACATATACCATAACAGATGCAGCCGGCTGTGTGCGAACAGAAACTTTAATTGTTTTAGACGCGGGAGATGTCTCTGCTGATTTTACTGTGGAACAATTAATTACTCTGGATGAGTTCAATCAGGCAGAGCTTACATTTTTGAATTTATCAGAAGGAACATCTCTTTATGAGTGGGATTTTGGAGATGGCTCGCCACTAAACTCTGAAGAGTCCCCTACACATATTTTCACGCAGCCTGGATTTTTCACAGTATCGATGTATGCCAGCAATGGAGAGTGTGATGATTATTATCAAGTGGTAGTAACCGTTCAACAATATAGCGCAATTGAAGAGTTAGATTTTTCAGAGCTTATAAGCATTGACGCAGATGGGAGTAATGTCAACATTAACAGTAGTGCCCGATATTCACAGTCCGTGCAAGTTTTTGTTTATGACTTGTTAGGTAAGGTGATTAATTCAGAAAAAGGAGTTTTAGGAAATGGAAATACGATTCAATTAGATTTGAAAACGGCAGCTACAATTTATATGGTGTCTGTGATCAACCAAAGCACGAATGAAAAAACAGTAAAAAAGATTTCAATATTTTAGTTAAACTAGACAATATATATTTTGAGCTTCTTTTTACTAAACCCTCATTACACCTTTGAGGGTTTTTTATTTTAAGCATTGAATTGTTTTAAATAAGTTGGTTTTTAATCTTAAGAACTGTTGAAATGTGATAGAGTTTAGTTCTTTAAAATCTGAACATATAGCAGTACTTTTGTCAGCAAAATCAGACATATGAAATTTGGTGTAATTACTTTTCCTGGATCTAATTGTGATCAAGATATTATTTATGTTTTAAGAGATGTTTTAATGCAGCCTGTAGAGGAACTTTGGCATAAAGATACTGATTTGAAAGGGTGTGATTTTATTATTCTACCTGGAGGGTTTTCTTATGGTGATTACCTTAGAAGTGGAGCTATAGCTAGATTCTCTCCAGTAATGAGTGAGGTAGTAAAGCACGCTAATTCAGGAGGGTATGTCATGGGTATTTGTAATGGATTTCAAATATTATGTGAGTCTGGACTACTCCCTGGAGTGCTAAGGCACAATGAAAACCAAAAGTTTATTTGTAAAAATGTACATTTGAAACCAGCCTCTAGTTCTACGATTATCACTGAAAATCTAGATAAATATAAAGCGTATAAAATTCCTATTGCTCACGCAGAAGGGAATTATTTTGCTACGCCAGAGCAGATGAAAGAAATTCAGGATAACGACCAAGTTCTTTTTAGATATTGTAATGAAGAAGCACAAGTCACCAGCGGCTCTAACCCTAATGGTAGCCTGGACAATATCGCTGGAATTTGTAATAAGTCGAAAAACGTTTTCGGTATGATGCCTCATCCAGAAAGAGCTGCGGATTTCGAACTTACAAGCACAGATGGTCGTGAGATTTTCGATGGAATGCTAAAAGCGGCTTTAGTATAACGAAAGTTAAATAACGAGTTCACCCATAATTCTGCGATAAATACATAGTTATTAGAATTATCTTTGTTTAAGTATCTTTATTATTAATATGAGCGAATACATAGCCGGCCCACTTTTATCCAAAATAAATTTTCCTGATGATTTAAGGAAAAACATTTCAAATGAAGAACTAGTTCAAGTTTCCAATGAGCTAAGACAGTATATTGTAGATATAGTTTCTGAAAAAGGGGGTCATTTTGGTGCCAGTTTGGGAGTCGTAGAGCTCACTGTAGCGTTGCATTATGTGTACAACACACCTTATGATCAGTTGGTCTGGGATGTAGGCCATCAGGCTTATGGACATAAAATCTTAACAGGAAGAAAAGATATTTTTCAAACAAATAGAGTTTATAAAGGATTAAGCGGATTCCCTAAAAGATCTGAAAGCGAATATGATACTTTCGGAGTAGGTCATTCATCTACGAGTATATCTGGAGCACTAGGCATGGCAGTGGCTAGCAAAATAAAGGGAGAAGAGGACAGAAAGTGCATAGCCATAATAGGTGACGGAGCTATGACGGCAGGATTAGCCTTCGAAGGGTTAAACCATGCCGGGTCTTTAAATAACGACTTACTGGTAGTATTAAACGATAACTGTATGAGTATAGATCCTAATGTAGGAGCACTTAAAGAATACCTTACAGATATTACCACATCTCATACCTATAACAAAGTAAAAGATGAGGTTTGGAACCTGCTGGGTAAAGTCAGTAAATTTGGGCCTAATGCCCAGAGCATTGCCCAAAAAATACAGGATGGAGTAAAGTCAGCTTTGCTGCAGCAGAGTAATTTATTTGAATCATTAAACTTTAGGTATTTTGGTCCTATAGATGGTCATGATGTTGAATATATGGCCAAGGTACTAAAGGATTTGAAAGATATACCAGGGCCTAAAATTTTGCATTGTGTAACTAAAAAAGGAAAAGGTTTTCAGCCTGCAGAGGACGGTTCACCTACTCAGTGGCATGCTCCAGGAATTTTCAATAAAGACACAGGAGAAATAGTTAAAGTAGTTCCCAAAAGCCCGGAGCCTCCTAAATACCAGGATGTTTTTGGACATTCTATTATAGAGTTAGCAGAGAAAAACGACAAAATAGTAGGAGTCACTCCTGCTATGCCTACAGGCTGTTCACTGAAATTTATGATGGAAGCTATGCCTGATAGAGCCTTTGATGTGGGAATAGCAGAGCAACATGCAGTAACCTTCTCAGCTGGAATGGCTACTCAAGGATTAATTCCATTCTGTAATATCTACTCTTCATTTATGCAGAGAGCTTATGATCAAGTTATTCACGATGTAGCTATTCAAAATTTAGATGTAGTATTTTGTTTAGACAGAGGAGGGTTAGTAGGAGCAGATGGTCCTACACATCACGGAGCTTATGATTTGGCTTTCATGAGGTGCATTCCTAATATGATCGTTTCTTCTCCTATGAATGAAGAAGAGTTAAGAAATCTGATGTTTACTGCTCAGGAAGGTCACGGCCCATTTTCTATAAGATATCCGAGGGGAAAAGGGGTGATGACAGAATGGAAGACGCCGTTTAGGAAAGTTAAAATAGGTACTGGTAGAAAAGTGAAAGCCGGTGAGGATATAGCGGTATTGACCATAGGGCCTATAGGGAATAATGCTCTTAACGCATGTGCAAACATGGCAGAGAAAGGAGTCAGCGTAGCCCATTATGATATGCGCTTTGCAAAGCCAATAGACGAAGTATTACTTCACGAAGTGTTCTCTAAATTCAAAAGAGTAATCACTGTAGAAGATGGATGCATCCAAGGCGGTATGGGGTCTGCCGTGATCGAATTTATGGCAGAGAATAATTACTCAGCAAACGTAGCTAGGTTAGGAGTTCCAGATAAGTACATAGAGCATGGAACACAGTCGGAATTATATACAGAATGTGGTTATAACACCGCTGACATTGAAAAAGCCATAACCGATATGGTAACTGTTGGATCCAAGCAAATGGCTGTCTGATTCCTTAAAGAGAAAGACTTTAGTAGGAATGTCCATTATTTTTGCTTTTTTTAAATACCATCCAACTTCAAGTGCTGAATTAATTTTCTTCAGCAGAAATTTCCAATAGTCAGTCAAAACTCGTAAATCAAAAGATGGAAGAAATCGTAAATAAAGTAGCACTAGCAGGATTGATTTCTTTGGATATTAAAGATTTCTACCCTAAGGGAGTAAGGGCCAGCATCGATTTAAAAGCCCAGTTATGGCAGGGGTTAGTCCTAAAGGAGAAAGACTTTAGAGTTTGGGTAAAAGAGACTGACTGGACGGAATATGAAGAAAAGCACGTAGGAGTATGGTGCTCTGCAGATGCTATAGTTCCCACATGGGCATACATGCTAGTAGCTTCTAGCTTAGAGGGAATAGCTAGCTCCATTATATTCGGAGATAGCGAGTTTTTAGAAGCATCGGTGGTGCAGAACCATATTCAAAATCTCGATTTAGCAGAGTATAAAGACCAGAGAGTAATTGTCAAAGGCTGCTCAGATATATCTGCAGCAGAAGTAGCATTTTTAGAGTTAACCAAAGCATTAAAGCCAGTAGTAAAGTCTCTCATGTTTGGAGAAGCTTGCAGTTCAGTGCCAGTTTATAAAAGGCGTTAATAAAAACACTTGAAAAAGCAAGGCATTTGGCGGTTGGTTCTGTAATTTCAGAGCTTTAATTTACCTCGATATGTTATCTCAAGACAAAGAAAAGAAACTCTTCTTATTAGATGCTTTTGCACTCATTTTCAGAGCTTATTATGCGTTTATTAAAAATCCACGAATAAACTCTAAGGGGCTTAATACCTCTGCCATGTTTGGTTTTACGAATACGTTATTAGAAATTATAAATAATGAGAAGCCTACTCATATAGCAGTAGTGTTTGATCCTCCAGGTGGTTCCAAGCAGAGAAAGGAAGATTTCCCGGCTTATAAAGCCAATAGAGAAGAAACTCCTAACGATATCATACTCTCGATTCCTTATATAAAAAGAATAATAGAAGGATTTAATATTCCATGTTTAGTAGCTCCAGGATTTGAGGCAGATGATCTAATAGGAACTTTAGCCAAGCAGGCAGAAAAAGAAGGATATACAACTTATATGATGACTCCCGATAAAGATTATGCTCAGCTAGTAACTAGCAATATCTTTATGTACAGGCCAGGTAGATTCGGAAACCCTGCTCAGGTTTGGGGAGTAGAAGAGGTTCGAGATAAATTTGATGTGGAAGACCCCCTTAAGATTATAGACCTGCTCGGCCTCATGGGTGATAAGGTAGACAACATTCCTGGTATACCTGGAATTGGTCCTAAGACAGCATCCAAGCTGCTTAAAGAATATGGGAGTGTAGAAGGAATTATAGAGAATGCAGACAAGCTTAAAGGAAAGCAAAGAGAAAATGTAGAGAGTTTTGCAGAGCAGGGGATTGTATCAAAACAATTGGCCACCATAATATTAGATGTGCCTAATGAAGTAAATTTCGATTTGCTAAACCTCGAGGAACTAGACAGACATTTATTAAGAGAGGTATTCACTGATTTAGAGTTCAGAACCCTCAGCAAAAGAATTTTAAACGAAGAGATTCAGTCTGTTCAAAACGAATCCTCATCCACGCAGATATCCATGTTTGGTAATGCTCCAGATACACCTGTAATCGCTAAAGAAATAATGGAAGAGGTGCCAGTAGAAATAAAAACGATTCTTACCACTCAGCATGATTACAGACTATTAGATGACGACATCTTAAGAGCCAAATTTATAAAAAGACTCCACAAGGAAAAGTCCTTCTGTTTAGATACGGAAACTACAGGCCTAAATCCTATAGAAGCTCAGCTTGTAGGGATTTCCATTGCAGTAAAAGAAGGAGAAGCATTTTATATTCCAGTGACGAGTGAAAACGCCTTGCAGCGCCTAGAAGAACTCAAGCCTATTCTACAAGACCCTAAAAAAGAAATAATAGCACAGAACTTCAAATACGATTATAAGGTGCTAAGGAAGTATGGAGTAGATATAAAAAACAAGGTGTTAGATACCATGCTAGTTCATTATTTAATGAATCCTGATATGAAGCATGGGATGGATTTACTGGCAGAAACTTATTTGAATTATCGTCCGGTTTCTATTACAGATTTAATAGGTAAAAAGGGGAAAACCCAGAAGAGTATGAAAGATTTAGAGCCTTTAGAGGTGCTAGATTATGCAGCTGAGGATGCTGATATTACGCTGCAGTTAAGGAATAAATTCTCTTCGGAATTAGAGAAACCACACTTAAAAGACCTTTATGAAAAAGTAGAGGCGCCATTGATTCATGTGCTGGCAGATATAGAATTAGAAGGAGTAAATATAGATGAGGTTCATCTGAGGAATTATTCCAAGCAATTGGAAGTTATACTTTTAGAGCTAGAAAAAAGCATAAAGCTCACAGCCGGGACTGAATTTAATTTGGATTCACCTAAGCAGTTAGGTCAGATACTTTTCGAGGTATTGAAGATTTCAGATAAGCCGAAGAAGACTCCTTCTGGGCAGTATAAAACATCAGAGGATGTGCTAGCCACATATAAAGAAGACCATCCTATTATTTCTGAAATTCTGGATTATAGACAGCTTAGAAAATTAAAATCTACTTATGTGGATCCATTGCCAGAAATGGTGAGTAAAACCACAGGAAGATTGCACACGAATTATATGCAAACCGTGGCGGCTACAGGGAGATTGAGTTCTAATAATCCCAACTTACAGAACATTCCTATTCGATCAGAGAAGGGGCGTGAAATCAGAAAAGCGTTTATTCCGAGAGATGAAAATCACACGTTAGTAGCCGCAGATTACTCTCAGGTAGAATTAAGAATTATAGCTGCGTTAAGTAATGAAACCGCCATGATAGAAGATTTCGTTTCTGGAGCTGATATTCATGTAGCTACAGCCAGTAAAGTATTCGGAGTTTCTATGGATGATGTAGACAGAGAGATGCGTAGTAAAGCGAAAGCAGTTAATTTTGGTATTATCTATGGTCAAGGCGCTTTCGGTTTGGCTCAAAACCTGGGAATTAGAAGGGGGGAAGCCAAAGAAATCATAGAAAATTACTTCAAGAAATATTCTAGACTTCAAGAATATATGGCGGAGAATGTAGAGTTTGCAAGGACGAATGGGTATGTAGAGACTGTTCTAGGAAGAAGGAGATATCTTAAAGATATTAATTCAGGAAATGCCATAGTCAGAGGTTTCGCAGAAAGGAATGCTGTAAATGCACCTATCCAAGGTTCAGCTGCAGATGTAATCAAGCTAGCTATGATTAGCATTCACAAAAGATTTAAGGAAGAGAATTTTAAGTCGAAGATGATTATGCAGGTGCATGATGAACTGGTCTTTGATGCGCATAATTCAGAGCTCGAAATCATTAAGCCACTTATTAAATCAGAGATGGAGAATGCCTATAAAATGTCTGTTCCCTTATTGGTAGAAGTCGATATGGGCGCTAATTGGCTAGAGGCACATTAACATATTGGCGGGAGTAGATGTTTTGAAGCTTCTATGGAGATAGTCTATCAATGTGTGTAATTTTCCTTTCGGAAGTGTATTTCGCAGATTTGGACTAGGAAGATTAAATAGATAATCTCACACCTCTCGGAAATAATTATCCAATAAATAGCTTTTGATTATCCGTTTCAATTGCTCGTCCTAAGTAGCCTAAAAAGGGTTAAATCCAATATTTATAGGGATAAAAGCAGGTAGGTAATTCAAGCCTTCGCATTAATAGATATTTAGTTAAAACCTTTATTTCTGTTCTGCGTAATAAGAGGTGTCAAGAATAACTTAGAATATAAATTATCTAACAATCAACGAAATAAACAACACTAACAAATAACTTATGAGAAAACTTATTTTACACTGCCTTACTATTTTCTCGATAGTAGTTCTCTTTTCTGCCTGCTCTGGTTCTATAGACTCCGGAGACTTAGAGAAGAAATCAGCTAAGGAAGAGATTGCGTTCACTCCAAAAGAAGGTGTTTACGAATCTGCCAGAAAAGAAAATATTAAGAAGATTTTTCATGCTCTACCTTCACCAGTAGAGATGGCAGACTTAATTAAAAAGACGGGATCGTCATTTGATAAGACATACTTAAACGATCCTAAAAACGCAAGTAAGTATGTAACTTCTGCTCAGCAAGCCATGAACCTAGGAATCTATGGAGCTGATTTAAGTTATACTAGTATTTTCCAGCAAGACAGGCAATCGCTTAATTACTTGTTTGCCGTGCAGGAAATAGCCAAAGCTCTTGATGTGGAAGCATCTATAGATAAAAAAGTGTTCGATAGACTCAAGGGTAATCAAGGGAATCAAGATTCTCTTATGTCCATTATCACAGAAACGTATTGGACCATTAATGCTTACCTAAAAGAAAATGAAAGTAGAGAAGAAACTTCAGCATTAGTTGTCGCTGGAGGATGGATAGAGGGTCTTCATTTAGCGGGCAAACATTACATTCCTGGCAATTTAGAGCTCCATGAAAGAATAGCAGAACAGAAGTATGCATTAGACAACTTAGTGAACTTAATGAATACTTATGACAGCGCATCGCTAGACGGAATTAAAATTGACTTAAAAGAAATACAAGCGCTCTATGCTGAAGTAGAAATTATTAAAGGAAAAACCAGCAAGGAGAAAGATGCTTTAGGTGTGGTAGTTATCGGAGGAAGCAAAGAAGTTTCCATGGACGATGTAACCTTACAGAAGGTTTTGAGTAAAATTAAGGACATTAGAAATAAATATATTAACTAGACTACCATCCTAAAGAGAAAGAAAATGAAATTGATCAAGTATATTTTACCAATTCTAATATTAGCTCCACTGCTTTCGAATGCGCAGTGTAGAAGCTTTACTAAGAAGAAGTGTTTACCTCAGTTAGATGGTTACGTTCAGAACGATAACTTTAACAGTGCTCGGCTCATCCCCGGCGATGAGGCAGAGTTACTAATTACATTCTACTCAGGAAAAGAATATAGATTATTAGTCTGTGGACACCCTGTCTTAGAAGAGTTAGAATTCGAAGTTCTAGATACAGATGAAGGATTAATTTATTCTAACGTAGATAGCGAAGACAAATCCAGTTTTGATTTTAAAGTAGCCACCACTCAACAACTAATTGTTAGGGTAAGAGTTCCCGAAAATGAGTTGGCTAGCCAACTTATTCATGAAGGATGTGTCTCTATCATGATTGGCTTTAAAGAAAATAGTTAACGCGTAGAGCTCAATGATGTTAAAAAAGGCCGCTGCAAGCGGCCTTTTTTTATTTCGTTATAATCCATTTTTTCAGCATCCTTTGCTGCTGATCTTCTATCCTTATAAAATAGAGACCTTCACTTAAATCTCCATGGTCTAGTTGAAATTTTCTACTTCCCTGAGAGATACGTCCAGAGTAAATATCCTTTATCATTCTCCCTTGAGAGTCCCACAAACTCAGTCTCCCTGACTCTATAGGCTGAATAAGACTTAATTCTAAAGTGGCGCTGCCATTACTTGGATTCGGGAATATATTAGAACTAGAGAAGGCATTTAACTCCGAGGTAGAGAGATCATTAACTGAGCTTATATTGACGTCATCTAGGTAAATATTATTACCGCCAAAGTTTGTGAAATTAAAACGAACCCTGAATGATGGTCCGAAAAACTCTTCGTTATCTATACTTAGAGTGTATTCATTCCACTCGTCTTGTGAATCAGGTACAAATTGAAAATTGCTTGTTTCAGCTGAAGGCAGATCGGTAAAGCCTCGATGGATTTTCTTTTGCTGCCATGTGTTTCCGCAATCATTAGAAATATAAATTCTTAATCTATCATCAGTCGCCTCGTCCTTAGTTACAAAAGCCCACTTGTACGAAATGATAATTTCATTAGCACCAGTAAAATCCATAGATGAACTAATTAGGTCATCCTCATCACCTATGAGATTGGCATTATTTCTAATTCTAACGCACTGTTCACCAGAGTAACCAATATTGTCATAGAGCTTCCAGTTTTCCGTGCTCTCATCGCCTTCTGCCGTCCATTTTAACTCTTCGTTAATCTCGTCTTCGAGGTTTTCAAAACCCTCTTCGAATGGTGTCGGGATAAAATCAGCGGCAGAAATAGTTACAAAACCATTTTTTTCTACTGTAATAGTTTCCTGTCCATCAGTAACTGTCAGAGTGACGGTGTAGTTTCCAGCTTCACTATAAGAATGAACAGGGTTAGATAAGTCTTCACCTGTGAAAATAGTGCCATCACCGAAATCCCACGTCCAGGCGCTAGGTACATTGAAAGATAAGTCTTCAAATGTTATTTCTGAACCTGTACAGGTGCTTTGCTTGTCGCTTGTGAAGTCTGCGAAGCACAAAATGGACTCTTCTAGAATCCCCGTAGCAGCTAAATTGTCTTCTTGCCATAGCTCGAACCTATCTGCAATGTTTGAATTTAGAGATGCCCTCATTCTCACTTTCTGTCCTTGCGTGAACATTTTAGAACAGTAGGAATACTCCATATAGTTTTGGACGTTATCTAAACTTCCGCAGGATTCTCCTGATAGAGCGCATGACGTCCAACCCACTGAGTTAGGAGTGTCAGCCACACCATCGTCAACTTCACAGTTTTCTGCTAAAGCAGGCTCGTTAGTTCCTCCCCACAGGTGCCTCAGGTTTATCCAGTGTCCCACCTCATGCGTTAACGTTCGGGATCTATTTTCACTACTTGTTCCTATCGAACCAGTGTAAGTATGTAACAGAACTATTCCATCATTTGAAAGGCCGAAATTTCCATTTACCGAAGACGGGACATACGTATATCCTGCGGCACCTCCTGCATCTGCACAGACCCAAATATTTAAATAAGAGTCTCTAGGCCAAATGCTAAGGCTTTTCATGTCAGAACCTCCTTCATTTGTTAATTCACTTTCGATTCGCACTATACCACTTGTACAATTTCCGTTGGGGTCTCGTTGGGCAAGTTTAAATTCTATTTTAATATCTGCAGGTAAATCCGAGAATTCATCCACAACGTCAGCAATGTCCTCATTTTCTAATCTGAAATCTCTATTTAAGATGCTCATCGCGTCATAAACTTGGTCATCTGAAATGTTTTCAGAACCTCCTTCATGAATAATATGAAATACAACTGGGATTAAGTAAATCTCATCATCCCCGCCGGCTCTGTTGGCAGCGAAATCAGCAGTGAATTCATCCAATTCTGTCTCATTAAGCTCTAGCTGTTCTCTGAGGTGTGGATATTGAAGTAAGAGCATATCGATAGCATCATAGGTTCTGCACTTAGGGATCTCTTGTGCATTAAGAGACACAAAGGAAAAACTTTGAGATATAAGAACAAATAAAATTAAGAGTCGATTCATAAATAGGTTTTTGACAAAAGTAAGTACTTGGGACTGTTCATATGTTACATTTGAATGTAATCTAACCCTAACATGAAATTATCTATTGGTTTTTTATTTTTTAGCATTGCAATAAGTACTTCTCTAATTTCTCAACAGCGTTATAATATATCATTGCTGGCGAACTGGGATGGTACGGATGTTCCTTTTAATGGATCTGCCAAATACAATGATGTATGGGGTTTTGATATAAATGGACAAGAATTTGGATGCATGGGATCTACATTAGGAACACATATATTCTCGTTACCAGAGAATAATC
Organism: Flavobacteriales bacterium UBA1958; assembly: GCA_002336675.1. Taxonomy (GTDB): domain Bacteria; phylum Bacteroidota; class Bacteroidia; order Flavobacteriales_D; family Sanyastnellaceae; genus ASP10-05a. The sequence goes on from DDEI01000065.1 coordinate 24,206, forward strand.
ATATAGAGGAGGTAGCTTATGTGCCTGGAAGATTTCAGGGGTCTGTTGTCCACCGTGATTTTGCTTTTTTTGAGGGTTATCTGTATGCTGTTTGTGATCAAGGTAGCAGCTCTTTCCAGGTGATTAATGTTTCTGATTTACCCAATGAGTTTTCAGTGGTTCTTGATGATACAACTAATTTCACAACCGCTCATAATTTAACTGTAGATGAGTCGGGGATGAAGTTATACGTTTCTGGTCCCTCAGGAAGTGCATTGAAAGTATTTGATATATCAGATACACCTGAAAACCCACAACTTGTGAGTGAATTTAATTTTGTAGAATATGTGCATGATGTGTTTGCTAAAGATAATGTGGCATACCTAAGTGCCGGTTCACAAGGGTTGTTTATTTATGATTTTTCTGATCCATCTAATCCTGCAATCATTTCCTCCATAGACGGTTATCCGGATGAAGGATATAACCATTCTGGATGGCTTTCGCCAGATGGCAATTATTTTGCCTTTGCCGATGAAACACCTGGAAAGAGAATGAAAATTATAGACGTCAGAGAACCATCAGACTTGGAGGTTATTTCTTTATTTAATAGTGGTTTAAATATTAACACTATGCCTCACAATTTGGAATGGATAGGAGATAAAATTTATGTTTCGCACTACTATGATGGGCTTCAGGTTTTCGATGTGAGTGATATAGAAAATCCAGTAGTTTGTGCGTATTATGATACATATCCTGAAGAAGATATTAACGGTAGAGGAGCATGGGGTGTTCATGTAATGCCTTCAGGTAAAATTTTAATTTCTGATCGTCAATCAGGGTTTTATCTTCTAGGTAACCAAGAGAACAATGCTGATGAATTGGAAATATGGTTGTATCCAAATCCTGCAGAAGATGAGATGTGTGTTAACCTAGTAAAAGAGAACTATTTCAAAGTTAGATTTCAAATTCACGATAATAGAGGCCTTTTAGTCAATGATGTGACCTATTCTAATTCCGGACAGCCTATCAATGAGTACCTCTTCGATACTAAGAGTTTTAGTGCTGGAATCTATAACTTAACGATGGTTATTGATGATAATCTAGTAAGCAAGGCGAAGTTTTTAATTAGGTAATTGGCTTACCTTAATAGATTTACGTGCCCTCTGTAAGTGATTTTGTCGCCGGTCATCGCGTCTTGTGCTTCGAGTACCCAAGTATAAACATCGTTTTTAGAGTAATAGTTTCCTGAGTTTACAGAGCCATCCCAGGGCATATTGGGTTGATTTGTTTCGAAAATAAGCTGACCTTCTCTTGTCCATATTTGAAATAGATAATTTTCACTTGAGATACCTAGAGCTATAGGGTTAAAAACTTCGTTTAGATTGTCTCCGTCTGGAGAGAAGGCATTTGGGACATTAACTAATACCACTCCTTCGATGACTAAAAGTCTGCATATGGTGTCTATACACCCAAACTGATTCTCTGCTTGCAAACAGATGTCGTAAGAGTCTAGGCTCGTTGGTTCAAATTCGAAATAAGGATTTGCGCCAGTTGCGGAGAAGGCTCCTTCAGCCTCCCAAGCATAATTTGTCGCTCCATTACTTAAGTTTATGAACTGAACTTCAGGTTCTAAAATGTTAACAGGGTTAGGCAACCATTCAAAATCTGCTGTGGGGTAACCATATACTATTATTGTTGGATTGTTTAGAGATACACCAGTACAACCATCTTCAGATGTTACACTAAGAGAAGGGCTAAAATTACCTGGACTGTTATAAGTGTATGTAACGTCAGTGCATATGGTAGAGGGGACATTTCCATTTCCAAAATTCCATTCGCAGTCTCCTAATAAGTTGATATCAGTAGTATTTGAAAACTCTACAGTTACAGGATAGCATCCATTTATGGCATCCGCAGTAAACGTGGGAACAGGCGTAATATTAACTGTAGCTATAAAGGATTCTACAACGGGTAATGAGCAGCCGTCTGTCACTGTTACTTCATAAGTAGTGTTTGTTAGTGGTTCTACAGTGGTAATACAATTGTTTATGACTCCAATTTCTGGGATGTCCCAGAAACAGCTAAGACTGCCATTTCCTCCGGAAACGATTGATTCTAAAACGATTTGTTCTCCTTGGCATATAGTTACATCATCGTTAACTTGGACTTCTATAACTGAGGGGAAAGTAGCTAGCATAGCTAATGTATCTGTAAAACATTGACCATTATCATCTGTAGCATACACTTGAACAAACATATCATTCGTAGGAACTAGTGCAACTACATTGTTATTCGTGTCAAACTCATCTATGCTTGGGATCCAATAATAAGTATAATCATTTACTCCTCCAGTAGCCGTGGCTTCAAAAGAAATGTTATCTCCATCGCAGATGTCGGTGGTTTCAAAATTTGTAGATAAGAAAATCTCTGGATTCGAGGTTAAAGTGACCACTGTGTCAGTTTCGCATCCTATATCATTGAGCACTGAAATGTTGTAATCGTTAACTGGAAGCATTGTGAAGATAGGGTCAAGTAATTGCAGCGCACCATTAACCGTATAAGAGTTTCCGTTTAGCGCTTGAACTTCAATACTACCTGTTTCATCTCCAAAACAAACTGGATTAGTAATTATAATGTCAGAAATGAAGTATTCAGGCAATTCATTAATAGTGATTATACTATCTATGCTACAACCAATACCGTCAGTAACTGTAAGAGTATAATTACCTGCACACAAGTTTGTAAGGCTAAGTAAAGGATTTCCATTAGAATCTGTCCATGTTTCTAATAAGGGCGCAAACCCTCCACTTGAGAATGAGTTGATTTCTCCATTGCAGGTTTCTGAACAAATTTCATCAGAAAAATCTAAATCCAAAATTATGTCAGGATTAACATTAACTATAACCGTGTCTAGATGAAAGCAACCGGGATTAACATTGTCTTCTACCTGTAGTACAAAAGTGTCTGTAACTTGGGTGTTAAGTACATTAGGCGTGGTTGTGTTATAATCATCTAGATTTCCATTGTCTAGCCAAGTTAGGGTTCCTGATCCCGAGCCATTCAGTGATGCAGGTTCATCGAAGCACACTGTAAAATCAGAGCCAGCTTCAGATAGAGGTTGAGGAGTGACAGTTATGAGTAGTGTGTCATAATTGAAACATATTCCGTTTGTTACTTCTAAATAAATTTCAAGCTGAATGTCGGAAATTTCAGCATTAACAGTCGTGATTGCTGGAGGGAAAGCCCCTGTAAGAGTGTCTAATACATCCGGATCATTAGATGTCCATTGATAATCTAAGAATAAGTCCTCAGAGGTCCCTAGGGTTACTTCGCTATTTTGACATGAACTAAAATCTACGCCTGCATCTATTAGCGGCAGAGGTTCATCAGTAATAATAAAGTTGGCTGTTAGGGTTCCAGAACAATTGTTATTGTCCGTGAAATTAATTAAGGAGTATTCTCCTGGAGTTAGTACAAATGTTGAATCTGAAGAAGTTGCGTTTAAGAACGAGTTGATAGTTCCTGAATTGACTTCTTCTAATTCGTAATTAAACGGTGCGGCTCCATCAGTTATGTTGATGAAGACCTGTGTAGAATCATCTGTACAGATAAAATCATTGCTTGTTAAAGTAGCGTTAGGGGTCGTGTCTTCTGTCACGGTGTGAAAAGAAGTGATTGTATCA
>DDEI01000075.1:0-194 GCA_002336675.1 Flavobacteriales bacterium UBA1958
AACGGAGACGGAACTACATGTGACGGAGACTGTGGCCCGTGTGGCGAGGGTTTCCCTGATGGCGATTGTGACTGTAACGGAAACCAGCTCGATGAGTGTGGAGTTTGTGGAGGAGACAACTCAACTTGTTCTGGATGTACCTATGCCGATGCCACGAACTATGATTCGACAGCGACCATTGACGATGGGTCTTG
>DDEI01000075.1:538-5322 GCA_002336675.1 Flavobacteriales bacterium UBA1958
GACATCACCTCAGACAATCAAGAGGCTTATGATGAGGGAGCAGCTTCTGTGGACATCACATCGGATAACCAAGAGGCTTATGATGAGGGAGCAGCTTCTGTGTGTCCTGGTGATTTTTCTGGTGACGGTAACGTAAATGTGTCTGATTTAGGAGGGTTCCTTGGCGCGTTTGGTAACCAGTGTTCAACCACATCTTTATTAGGTTGTACGGATTCTACAGCATTTAATTATGATTCTAATGCTAACACAGATGATGACTCTTGTATTGCGGTTGTTAATGGTTGTACAGACGCTTCGGCAACAAACTACAATGTTTTAGCTAATACCGATGACGAGTCTTGTATTGTTTTAGTGATAGGTGACCCTTATCAGGGAGGTATTATCTTTTACTTGAATGGAAGTGGCGGAGGATTAATTGCGGCTCCTTCAGATCAATCTGCTGGAGCAGCATGGGGTTGTTATGGAAATTCTATTCCGGTGGGAGCAGCAATAGGAACAGGAGCTCAAAATACAATTGATATAGATGCAGGATGCTCAACACCAGGGATAGCTGCAGATATTTGTGCAAATCTAACTCTTGGTGGTTTTAACGATTGGTTCTTGCCTTCTAAAGATGAATTGAATGAGCTGTATTTAAATGTTGGTCAAGGAAATGCCTTAGGATTAGGTAATGTTGGCGGTTTTGCTAATGACTACTATTGGAGCTCTACTAAGTACAATAACTTAAATGCGTGGATTCAGAATTTTGCCAATGGGAACCAGGTCTCCAATAATGTGAGCGACTTCGTCAACGCTGTTCGGGCTGTTCGAGCTTTTTAACTATTTAACGCCATTACGTAAGCAATCAGTAGGTGATTTAAAAGCCCAGCTTAAAAGCATCTCGTTTTCAACAAACAACTGCCGCTATTAAAAAAATACTATTACTTATTCTAAGTGCGGGTATTTATATTTTTATTTGGTTTTTGCTGACCGGCTGCTTTATAGGAATCAACCTCGCTGTTTATGGAAGAGGGTTGGCATTACTAGCTTTAGTTCAGTTTTAGCTCTTTGGCTTTCTTATAAATTTGTAAAAATGAGTCTGGATTAAGGTTTTTTGTTTTTATCCTTTTTTTTAATTTTACATTTTCTAATTAAAATAAATCAAAATGAAAAAACTTGTCTATCTGTTTTTATTTCTATTCCTTGTTGCTTGCGGAGAAAGCTATGAGAAAGTATCCGGATCCTTAATAAAATTTAATAAGACGTCACAAAGGTATACGTATTTGGATGAGCCATTTACCGGAATAGGATTTGAAATAAAAAGAAATGCACGTGTTAGACTATACTATTATGAAGAAGGAATTTACAAAAAACGAGAGCAGGGTATTTCTAATAATAGTGATAACAATATCAACATAATGCAGGAAATATCATATGAAAATATTAGTGAGGTGGGTGAGGTGACATATGAGAGCTTTTATGAGAATGGTCCTATCAAGCAGAAAAGGGTTATTCAAGAAGTTTTAAGTAAAGAAGAGAATAGTGTAAATACACTTGATAAGGTTATTAAATACGATAAAGAAGGAAATATAACTTCCACTGAAACAAAAGAAGATTCCATTTATAGACAGCCATAAATAATTGATTTCAAGAATAATGAGCTTAACTGGTTGTTAAAAACAATAACCTAAGGTTGCTAATTATCACGGGTAAACCGGTGTTCTCTAATCTAATCATTTTTGAAATAGATCTGGTTTAGGAGCTTTTTATCCGAAATGAGTACAATGTTTGGGCTTTTTCAAGCCTGCTTATTTGTGACTTAAAGTTCTCCGTACTTTACCGTTCAGGCTTGCTTGTGTTTTCTATTTATTAACCCTCGTTTACTCGTGTTTAAAAATAAAATTTATCTATTTCAGAATATTTGATAGGTGCAAGGCTCTTGTGATTGTAACTATTCGTACACAATTAGAAGAACTAGTTGGAGTATTATTGTACCTACCAAAGAAATTAAGATGAAAAAAATAATTATTGTAGCTATGTTGGTTGTTTCTGTCAATGCCTATAGCCAAGGGGTAGATAAGAATGTGCCTACCGAAGAAATAGTTAAAGTTCAATGTGTAAACTTTTTTATAACCCCTCCTCTTAGAGAATTAGCTGTAAAAGATGTAGAAAATCCACCTATGAAAATGGGGAAAGATAGAGTGAGAAGAGCGTTTAATATTAACCCTGACTTTAAAGGCGAAAAAGCCGATGAGCTTAGACAATTTAAAAAAGGGTCTGCCGGTGAGGCAAACATAGATGTAAATATTTTCGGAGTGAATGGTGGTTTTCCGCCAGACCCTTCTGGTGCTATAGGCCCTAATCATTATGTTCAAGCTGTGAATACTACCTGGAGAATTTATGATGATGAGGGTGATGCCGCTTCTTTTCCTGTTAGTTTAAGTACATTATGGGCAGGAAGTAGTAATGATGGAGATCCTATAGTAATGTATGATCAGTTTTATGATCGCTGGTTTATTTCCCAATTTCAAACTGCAAGTAATAGTATTTTAATAGCTATTTCTAAAACTCCGGATCCAGAGGAAGAGTATTATGCTTATGAATTCCAATTAAGCGGTTTCCCTGATTACCCTAAGTTTTCTGTGTGGGGAGATGCTTACTACATGACGGCTAATAGTTATGGTAACGATGCTGTGGCGTTTGAGAGGGATAAAATGGTGGCTGGTGATGCTACCGCCTCTATGATAGCGCTAAATGCTCCCTCTGTGCCTACTGGTAATTTCTATAGTATGCTTCCTGCTGACGCTGATGGTGCACTTCCTCCCTCAGGGACTCCTAATTACATGTTTCACCCGGGTGATCAGGCGTGGAATGGCAATAGTTTCGACCAGATTCGAATTTATGAAATGAATATCAACTGGAATAATCCTAATAGTTCAGGAATTCAGTTGGCTCAGCAGTTAGGGGTGGAAAACTTTAATGCTAATTTTTCTAATAGCTGGAATGATATTGAACAGCCTGAATCTTCTCAAAAACTCGATGCTGTGGCTGGTATTTTTACCTACCGAGCTCAGTACAGAAGGTGGATTGGATATAATACTGTTATTCTTACCCAGGTAGTGGATGTAGATGGTTTCGATACCGCGGGAATTAGATGGTATGAACTACGCCAAAATGATACTGGCGGAAATGTAGGTGATTGGTATGTTTATCAGTCTGGTACTTATTCTCCTGATAACACAAATAGATGGCTGGCTAGCGCATCGATGGATGATTATGGAAATATAGCTATGGCTTACAGCATAGGAGGTACTAATATGAGCGCCAGTTTAGCCTGTACTGGAAGGTTAAGATGGGATCCGTTGGGTGAAATGACTATTGATGAAACCATTTTTGCTGAAGGGTCGGGAGCTCAAGAAGGGGGAAATAGGTTTGGTGATTATAGTCAAATGACTTTGGATCCGGATGGAGAAACTTTCTGGTTTACTGGAGAATATCTTCTAAATGGGGGGAGAAGAACGCGTATCGTTTCTTTCACTATTAATGATCCTTTAACTGTAGAAAACGAAGTGGCCTCCGAAATAGAGTCTGTTGTTTACCAGAATGGTTCTGACCTTATGGTTTCTCTAAAAAATCTACCTAGCTCTGAGTCTATTTATATAGAGTTGTTTGACTTTAAAGGAGCTCAAATCAGCAGCGAACTATTGTCTCCTAACGGAACTAGTTTAACAGCTGCTTTAAACGTCTCTGGTTTAGCTGTAGGGTCGTACATGGTTAGGTTCGGTAACAAGAATTATCAAAGTGTGGAGAAAATAATACTTCAATAAAGCTCACTTTTTATTCAAATTTAACAAAGGCGGCCTTGTGGTGCTTTTTTACTCAACTCGATTTATGAAGAATACATTTAAAGAAATCCCGAACGACTATAAAATTACTTCACAGGTCAATCAAAACACTTATTTAGTCGACGGTGAATTGAAGGTGTGGAAAGGCGCAGCCGCAGAAGTGTATTCTACAATTTCGGCAACCGAAGAATATCAACCAACGTTATTAGGAACGGTTCCTGATTTAACAGGAGAAGAAGCGCTTGACGCTTTAAATGCTGCTTACAAAGCATACGGAAGAGGTCAAGGATTGTGGCCCACAATGAAGGTAGAGGGTCGTATTTCCGCTATGGAAAAGTTCGTGGTGCAAATGAAGACAAAAAGAGAGGTTATTGTAAAATCACTGATGTGGGAAATTGGGAAAACCTTGCCAGATTCAGAAAAAGAGTTTGATAGAACAGTAGAATATATTTACGACACCATTGAAGATTACAAACAAATGGATAGAGATTCTGCAAAGTTTCAAAAGAACAGCGGAGTCCATGCGCATATTAGAAGGGGTCCTTTGGGGGTGGTGTTTTGTTTGGGTCCTTATAACTACCCTTTAAATGAAACGTTTGCATTGTTAATTCCTGCTTTAATTATGGGGAATACAGCTGTGTTTAAACCAGCAAAACATGGGGTTTTATTATTATCGCCTCTATTAGAGGCGTTTCAAACGAGCTTCCCAGCAGGTGTGGTAAATATTATATATGGTAGAGGAAGGACTTTGGCTACCCCAATTATGAAAACGGGTATGGTTGATGTTTTAGCGTTGATTGGAAACAGTACTTCTGCAAATGCAATTCAAGCAAATCACCCACAGAAAAACAGATTGCGCTTAGTTCTAGGTTTAGAGGCTAAGAATCCAGGAATTGTTTTGCCAGATGCAGATTTAGATTTGGCAATTAATGAGTGTATTTCAGGGGCAACTTCATTTAA
>DDEI01000043.1:0-1084 GCA_002336675.1 Flavobacteriales bacterium UBA1958
TAAACAACACCGTTCACTGTTAAAGAACCTCCATTCCATGTATCTCCCCAAGAATCTGTCATTGTTATTACAACAGGAGAACCTGCTAAACAATTACCATCACAGTCAAATCCTTCAGCAGCATATGTACAATTGCCATCGTCAGCAGTAGCTGCAGAGTCATAGTTACAAGCTGTATCATCTGTACAACCAGGTACTCCATAAGTACAAGGATCAGTAGCATCTGTAGATGATGTTTCATTCACAGTAGCCGTTTCATCGTAGTTAGCAGCAGCAGCATCAGTACAACCGTAAACTGGACACGAACCAACCTGGTAGCTATCAGATGCACCGCCAGTAGTAATAGTAGGCTGATCATAAACCACATCGCCAACCGTTAAGGTGTTACCATTCCAACTATCTCCATAAGAGTCTGTAAGTGTCACTGTATAAACTTCAGGTAAAACTACACAACCAGCCTCAGTGTTACTATCACCAGAAGCGATCACTCCGCCATCACAATCAGTAATTGACCAACTGTTCTCAGTAGGATATGTACCAGTAGCATTATAAGCTACTTCTACACCAGTTTCACAATCTAAAGGAGCAGCACTAGAAACCCAAGTAACTGTCATAAGCGTACTTTCAAAATCTACAGTAACGCAATTCCATAAATTCAACTGAATATTATAAACTCCAGTAGATGGCGCTGTATATTCTATGTATGACTGAAGAGAACCGTTGTAATCATCATTGAACGCGACGGAGGCATAAGCTCCATCAAACAGCGTTAACTGAGTATCTGTCGTATTACCTAGAGCAGATATTTGGTAAGTCTCTCCCGCCGTCATTGAGATAGAATAACTCTCGCCCGGCCAGGCGTTACCTACAGAAGCAACAGCACCAGAACTAGCTGGCGTTAAATCTCCATAAGGGTTAGCACCCCACAGACACTGAGCAGACACTCCGTTAGACAGAGCTAATACTGTCAAACAGCAAAGCAAAGTCATTATTTTGTACACATTCTTCATTTTAAATTTTGGTTTTGGTTAATAATTATTATATTTTATTGATTGAATTTCAACGCAGAAAACACCGGCTGACC